>JANQFM010000049.1 GCA_028277865.1 Acidobacteriota bacterium | reverse complement strand
CCCAGCCCTGAAGGACTGGGCTAATAACCCGAAAGGCTGAAGGCTTTCGGGCAACCTGCTGAAGCAGGTGAAAACGCCGTTCCCCTTTTCTGCAACTGGAAGGAAAACCCGCTCTCAAGTTAATGCTTATCGGGGCGGGCTCCGTAGTGGACTCAGAGAGGCTGATGTGCTTTGCGTTCTTTGCGACTTTGCGCGAAACTGCCTGATCCCTGCCATTTCGTGAGATTTCGCAAGGCCTGCGCGTCTTTTTCGCGGCTTCCCCTCAGGCCAGCCGAAACGGAAACGGCACGAAGGTCAGGATGAAAATCAGCAAGGCCGCCACCGCCAAAGCCGCCCGGCCTTTTCCCACCCGTCCCGCCATCCCGTTCAGCGGAGGGGGATGGCGGAATCCAAGCACCCGGATGATCAGGGCAAAGAGCAAATAGGCCGGCAAGGGCCAGGAAAAGAAGCTCAGGACCAGCAGGCTGACGAAGGTGATGTTCGAGACGATGCGATGGACCCTTTCTCCGAAGAGGCTGTAAACGATGTGGCCGCCGTCCAGTTGGCCCATGGGCAACAGGTTCAGGCCGGTGGCCAGCATTCCGAAATGGGCGGCCAATCCGATGGGATGCAGGCTCATGAGGGAGGAAATGTCGCCCGGATAGAACCAGGGCCGCAGCCACTGAAACAGCAAAGGGGTTCCGATCAGGAAGCCTTCGCCGCCCGACAGGGGCGGGGCGGCGTGGGATCGCTGCAGGCCGACGATCAGGGCGGGCACCAAAAAGACAAAGCCCGCGATGGGGCCCGCGACTCCCACGTCGAAGAGCTGCCGGCGATTGACAAAGGGGGACTTGATGCGAATCACGGCGCCCATCGTCCCGAAGAGAATGGGCAGGAAGGGGACCACGTAGGGCAAAGTGGCCCGGATGCCGTAGTGGCGGCAGGTCAGGTAGTGCCCCATCTCATGAGCCAGCAAGATGGAGAGGACCACCATCGAATAGGAGATGCCGTGAATCCAGTGGACCGAGCTCAGGCGCGTTCCCTCAAGGAATCCCAGATGCCACAAGGCACCTGCCCAGGTGGTGGTTGCAGCGGCCAGCAGAAAAAAGAGCAAGGGCAAGGCATAGGCTGTCTTTTCCGGCACCGGGGCGTCTGAGATGACAATGGGCTCAGGGCTGAGGGGAGGCTCATGCAACTGAGGCAAGTGAGGCTGGTTCAAGGCACGAGATCCGATTCTAGGGCTGTTTGTTGACGCGGATTTCCTTGCCGGGTTTGAAGCGGACCGTTTTTCCAGGCGGGATGGGGACTTCAGCCCCGGTTCGGGGATTGCGGCCGATGCCGCTCTTGCGGGGTTTGACAACGAAGACGCCGAAACCGCGCAATTCAATGCGTTCGCCCTCTTTCAAGGCTGATTTCAGAGCCAGGAACACCGAATCGACCGCCACCTCGGCCCTGACCTTGGTTATTTCCATTCTCTCTGCTACGCGGCGCACAATGTCCTGCTTGATCACAGCCTCTCAACTCCTTCTTAAATTATTCAAAGCACTATACTTGTCCACGCCCTTGCTGTCAAGGGCGCGATGAGCATTTTTTGGCTTACGGCGCTGCATGAAGCAGGGCCGTGCCCAAGGCGCCCTGTATTCTACTGCACTCAGCGGCTGGAAAAGGAAGCTTTTTCCTGCCCTTCTCCTTCATCCTGGCGGCTGATAGACTCTCGGGCATGGGAGTTCGAGCGGATCATTGGATCGAAGAGCTGGCCCGCCAAGAGGGCATGATCGAGCCATTCGAGAGTTCTCTGGCTTCGCAAGGCCTCATCTCCTTTGGGATCTCTTCATACGGCTACGACTTCCGTCTATCCGACAAATACAAGCTTCCGAGGAACATGGGCGAAACCGTCCTGGATCCCAAAAACCTGTCGGCAGGTTTTTTTTCCGACCACCAGGCCGACCATTGCATCATTCCGCCCAATTCCTTCGTCTTGGGGCACTCGCTGGAATACTTCAGGATCCCCCGCAACGTCCTGGCGATTTGCACCGGCAAGTCCACCTATGCCCGCTGCGGCGTACTGGTGAACGTGACGCCTTTTGAGCCGGAATGGGAAGGGCACGCCACCGTCAGCATTTCCAACACGGGTGCCTTGCCGGTGAAAATCTATTCGGGCGAGGGAATCGCCCAACTGGTTTTCCTGGCCGCAAATGAGCTGTGCCAGACTTCCTATGGGGACCGCAAGGGCAAATATCAGGCCCAACGGGGAATTGTCCTCTCGCGCATCCAAGGCTCTCAGGGCTGAGGAGGCATTGTGTCAGTAGTCAGCAGTCGGTTGCCAGTTGTCAGTCGTCGCTACTCGGCTGTCAGGCCGATCTCCGCTCGCAGCTGGCAGCTGCTCTTGGTCGGCTGCCTGGCGGCGCTGGTTGGCTGCGGCTACAAGTCGGCGGCTTCGCAGAGAATGGATTGGGGAGTGCGGACCTTGGCCGTACTGCCTTTGGAGAACCGCAGCACCACCTACGAAGTCGAACAAATCCTGACCCGGCAACTGGTTCACGCCCTGGTCGAAAAGTCCAGCTTCAAGATTGTCAGCGATGCCTCGCAGGCCGACGCCGTGCTGAGCGGAAGCGTCATCCGGCTGACGGCCAACCCGGTCATTTTCGGGCCGGCGACTTTGGGCTCCACCTTCCTGGTCACCATGGGTGTTCAGGTGGAGTTGAAGGACCGAACCACAGGCAGGATCCTCTACTCCAACAACAGCTATGTCTTCCGCGAGCAGTACCAGATCAATCCCGATGTCGAAAACTTCTTTTCCGAGCGCAATCCGGCCATCGAACGCATCGCCGGAGACTTCGCAAACGCCGTGGTGACCACCATTTTGGAGGCGTTTTGAGGCTGATAGGTGTCGGGCAATCGGAAGCCGGAAGCCGGAGACCGGCAGAATGGGAGGGAGGCGCATCGGTTGCAGCAGCCGGCGCTTAGGAGTCGTTAGGAAATGGGTGTCGCAATTTGCTCGCTCAGATTTGGGCCGGATTCGACCTGCTCCGATTGCAGATCATCGTAGCCCGAATCCCTGAGCCCTCTGCCGGTGTCCGGTTGCCGGTGTCCGGTTGTCGGCCTCCGGGTTCTAGGCTGATTCAGCAAGGTACTTTCGAATGCCAGCACCCATGACCTTCAAGGAATTTCAAAGCTCTTTGCAGGAGCCCCATCCCGTCTACCTGCTTCGAACCGACCAGGACTACCTCAAGAAGAAGGTCTTCGAACTGTGCCGCAGCCAGGTCGATGAGGGAGCGCGCGGCTTTGACTGGAATGTCTTCGAAGCCCCGGCCGACTCCGGCGCCGAGATCGTCACGGCGGCCCGAACGCTCCCCTGGATGGGAAAGCGCCGCTGGGTCTTCGTCCGCAATGCCCACCAGAGCGGCAAGGAAGTGGCCGATTATTTGAAGGATCCCTGCTCCCGGACGGTCCTAGTGCTGGAAGCCGCCCGCTCTGCAAAGGGCTGGCCCTCCAATCTGCCCAGCATCAGCATGCCCAAGGGGGCATCGCTCAAGCAGTGGATCCTGGGGAGGGTCAAAAAGGAAGGCTACCAAATCGATCCCAGGGCGGCGGACAGCTTGCTGGAACTGGTGGGGGAGGATCTGCTGCTGCTGGAAAGCGAACTGGGCAAGCAATTTCTGTATCGGATGGAGAGCAAGCGCATCACCCTCGATTCGGTCCTCGAAATGACCCTGCAGGCCCGCGAGTATGACATTTTCGCCCTGATTGAAGCCATCGCTTCAGGGCAGGCCTCGCGGGCTGTGCAGATCCTCAACCGGCTCTTCGAATCCGGCATCACCGCCCCGGCCATTCTTTCGCTGCTTTACTGGAACTTCAGGCGTCTGCGGGCCGCCCGCGAAATGCTGCAGGCCAAAGTGCCCTTCTATGAGGTGTTGAAACAGCTCAAGATCTGGAGCTACAAGGGCAAGGAAGGGCAAGTGCGCCGCCAAAGCGCCAAGAGGCTGGAAGGCATCCTGATTCTGCTGCGCCGATCCGATCTGCTGCTGAAGACCACCTCCGCCGATCCCCGGATTCACCTGGAACGGGTCATCGTTGACATGTGCCAAGCAGGCTCCGTATAATAGCGGGCTTTGCAAAGAAGGAGACTTCCACCTGATGGCGAATATCAAATCAGCGGTCAAGCGGATCCGTCAGAACCGGACGCGAAACCTTCGCAACCGCCAGCACCGCAGCCAGATGAGGACGATGATCAAGCGCTTTCGGGCTCTGCTTTCCGAAGGCAAAGCCGAGGAAGCCCAGGAACTGCTTCCCAAGGTTTATTCAATCATCGACAAAAAGGCCCGCAAAGGCATCATTCACCGCAACACGGCTGCCCGCTACAAGTCTCGCCTGACCCGTCGCCTGGCCAGCCAGCAAGCCGGCAGCGGCTCTGCCTAGACCCCGGCCCAGCCCTGAAAAACACCCACTCCATCTCCCGGATTGCCCGCTTGAAAATGCCGATGGCGTCAGTTGCCTGTTGGCAGATGGCGGTTGGACCAGGGTACAATCTTCCTGATGCCTGCTGATCAGCGGCGCGCCGAAGCCTGTACGTCGTATGAAGGAGCAAAAAGGATCCCTGACCCGAAAGATCGTTTTGCCCGCCAAGGGAGCGGAAATGCTCTTCGACGTTCAGGATCAGAACATCCGTTTGCTGGAGTCGCTCTTCGACTGTCAGATCCACGCCCGCGGCTGCCAGCTTGCCGTTGAAGGCGACCGGAGGGGGGCAAAGCAGCTGGAACGGGTGCTGCGCGAATTCGCCGATCTGGTGGATCAGGGCTATGAGTTCTCCAACGGCGATCTTCGCAGCGCATTCAAAATGATCGCCGAAGGCGCCTCTTCTTCGCTGAATGATTTTTGCCCTCGCACTTCGGTGCTGCGCACCCCGGTGCGGGAGGTCTTTCCCCGCAGCCCCAACCAAGCTCGATACGTCCGCAAGATCGAGACCCACGACCTGGTCTTCGGAATCGGCCCGGCAGGCACGGGCAAGACCTATCTGGCCGTGGCTTTGGGCGTCTCCTGCCTGCTCAAAAAGCGGGTGCAGCGCATCATTTTGGCCCGGCCAGCCGTGGAAGCCGGTGAAAAGCTGGGATTCTTGCCCGGGGATCTGCAGGAGAAGGTGAACCCATACCTGAGGCCCCTTTACGACGCTCTTTACCATGTCCTCTCGGGAGAGAAGGTCCACAAGCTGATCGAACGCGGCGTCATCGAGATCGCGCCTTTGGCCTTTATGCGGGGACGGACCTTGAGCGATGCCTTCATCATCCTGGACGAAGCCCAAAACTGCACCTCGGAGCAAATGAAGATGTTCCTGACCCGTATCGGGCTGCATTCCAAGGCGGTGGTCACCGGTGATGTCACCCAGATCGACCTGCCCCGCGGGCAACGCAGCGGACTGGTCGAATGCACCGAGATCCTGGAAGATGTCAAGGGGATCGCCTTTTGCGGCTTCACCCAGCAGGACGTGGTCCGCCATCCCCTGGTCAAGTCGATTATCGAAGCCTATCAATATCGCCCAAAGGGCAAATCAAACTACTGAAATAAAAGAGTTTGTCGACTTCCATGCAAAGGCTGCCGACGCCCTTTCCCAATCCGGCCGTCAGTGTCGCTTTGAGCCTTGATTCCTGTCTGTTCAATCTGATAGAGTCTGCTTCAGAGATGCTTCAGGCACGACTCGCTCAACTGGCAATCCGAAGGACAGAGAGGAGGGTTCTGTATGGATGACGAATCGCTGAAAGAGTATCTTGTCCAGCATGATGAGGAGTTTCGCAAGCTGGCGGACAAGCACCGGGAATACGACCAGCAGCTCGAGCAATTGAGCCAGAATCCCTACCCCAATCCTGCCGATCAGATGCAGGAAACCGTACTCAAAAAGAAAAAGCTTTGGCTCAAAGACCGGATGCACTTGCGGATGACGCAATTCAGGCAGGAAGCAACCGCTCATTGATCCGCCGCCAGAGTCGATAAGCAAATACAGCCCACAGACGCCTCTTCGACATCTGTGGGCTTTTTTTCATCCGGCGACCCGGGACGAGTCGAGACGAAACGCCATGGTTAAAGATGCCTGGTATTTTTTGATTCCGCTGCTTGCCTTGGCTGCTTTGTGCTATTTCGCGGGCCCTGCATGGAGCGTTTTCCCTTTTTTGGCGGCGGCGCTGTTTGTGGCCTGGTTTTTCCGCAATCCTCAGCGGACCATTCCCCAAGACCCCTCGGCGGTGGTCAGCCCGGCGGACGGCAAGGTGATCCAGATCTGCAAGGACGGGCAGGATCAGCGGCTCAGCATCTTTCTTTCCGTTTTCGACGTTCACGTCAACAGGGCACCCATCGAGGGGAGAATCGAAAGTCAGGAATACCGCAAGGGGCAATTTTTGCTGGCCTTTGATGAAAGGGCTTCGGTTGAAAACGAACAATTGGCCGTGACCATTGCCGATGAGGAACGCCGCCTGCGCTTTTCATTGATCGCCGGCTTGGTCGCCCGCCGCATCGTTGCTTGGAAAAAGAAGGGTGACCGGGTTGCCAAGGGTGATAGAATAGGCCTGATTCGATTTGGCAGCCGTGTTGACTTATACCTTCCCGCGGGCTGCAAGCCGGTTGTGAAGCCAGGAGACCGAGTCAGGGGCGGCGCCAGCGTCATCGCCCGCTGGGAATGAGGAAAAGGCCCAGATTCTTTTTCTCCACCCCTTTCCTTGTTCCCTGTTTCGTGTTCCTTCACCAGAGGATTGACATGAGCCGAGACAGTCTGGAATCGGAAGTCCGCAAAGTCTTCTGGCCCAGGCGGCGGCTGCGCCGCAGCATCTACGTGCTCCCCTCTCTTTTCACTGTCGGAAACCTCTTTTGCGGCTACTACGCACTGACCTCGACTCTGGCCGGAAACTACGAAGCGGCGGCCATCGCCTTGGGGATCGCCGTAGTGCTGGACGGGCTGGACGGGCGGGTGGCCCGCATGGCCAACGCCACCAGCGACTTCGGCCTGCAGCTTGATTCGCTGGCCGACGTGGTCAGCTTCGGCATCGCTCCAGCCATCCTGCTTTATTCCTGGGGGATGGCCGAACTGGGCGAATTTGCCCAGTTTTCGGCCTTCTTGTTCCTGATCTGCGGCGCCATGCGCCTGGCCCGCTTCAATGTTCAGGCCAGCAAATTAAAGAGCTTCGCCGGGCTGCCGATTCCGGCCGCGGCCGGACTGGTGGCCGCTACGGTCCACTTTCTGCAGACTCCGCCTGATTGGCCCTATTTCGACGCCATTCTGGCCGCCTGCACCTACATGGTGTCGTTGCTGATGATCAGCACCATCCGTTACCCATCCCTCAAGAAGCTGGAGCTGGGCAAAGGGAAGTCTCACTTGATGGTGGTCGTCCTGGCGTTGCTGATTGCAGGCGTGATCTGGTATTCGCGCCCGGTGCTGCTGACCATTGCCTACAGCTATGCCTTGAGCGGCCCCCTCATGAAGCTCTACCAGATCGTCCGCCATCGGGATTTTCACGCCAAGGCGCACCGGACGCAAAGATAAGAGAGAAGGCTGTAGGCTTGAAGCAGACTCCGGCACGCAGATTCTGAACCTACAGCCTACAGGCTACAGCCTTCCGGTCTGCAGCCCCCGGATGCGCCGCTTTCCGCCCTTGCGCTCGGATTTCAAGTTCACCTGGGCCTTGGCAGCCTGGCCGTTGCGGTAATACTCCAGTTCATGCTCCTCTTCGTGCAGTTGCAGGGAAAGGCCGTGCAGATCGTCTATCGAGTCTCCATCGATGGCCGTGATCACGTCTCCCGCCTTCAGACCGGCTTTGTCAGCCGGGCTGCCCGCTTTGACCTCTGTGATGAGGACGCCCTGGCTGCCGGGAACCTTGAGGAACTCGGCCATCTGGCTGGTCAGGGGCGTCCCGGTGATCCCCAGGCGAGGACGGCTGGAGAGCACCATGACGCTGCCCCGATCCCCTTCCCAGTGAAAGCGCGGAAACTCATCGATGTCGATTTCAGGCAAACGGATGTCCGGGATATGGATCCCTCCCAGCAAGCCTTCGCCTTCCCTTTCCCCGATTGTGGCGGAGAGGGCCTGCCGGCTGCCGTCACGGTTGATTCGAATGTCGACCGATCGTCCCGAGGGCGTTTCGGAAACCAGCCGCCGGAACTGAGCGACGCTCAGGACCGGGATTCCGGCATACTCCACAATCACGTCGCCTTCCCGCAGGCCCGCTTCGTCGGCGGCCGTTCCCTCGGCAACGCTTCGCACCACCACGCCGGATTCCTTGGAAAGGCGGTAGCCGGCCACGTCTTCCGTCGTGACATCGCGAATCTCGACGCCCAGATAGCCTCCTCCCCCACGGTAAATGCGGACTTGGGTGCTGGCCGCGGCGGGCAGGGCCAAGGCGACAATCGACAAGATAATCCAGAAAAAACAATTTTTCATCGGTCGCAAACTCCTTTCATCGTCCTTACACGCTTCCTCGAAAATACAGGTTCCATAAAAACTACAACTGTAAGATTGAGACGGGTCCCTGGAGGGGAAAGTCTGACTTTTCTCCAAAAGACTTCGATTTGCGCTGAGAAGCATTTTTGATATCCTGACGCCTTTGATAGAGTCTTTTGAAAGGATCCCAAGCAATCAGGTTTTCGAAAATAAAGAGAGGGCAAGATGTCAAGTTGGCCGAATCACCAATTACTCAAAGCCACCGCAGCGATGGCGGTTTTTGGGATGACCCTCTTGCAGGGAACCGCCTCAGGGCCTGCCGGGCAGCAGGCGCAGGGCGAAGACAAGGTACTGGCTGAGATTGATGGATTCCAGCTTACAGCCTCCGCACTGGAAAGCATCCTCCAGGTGATCCCGGAGGCCACGCGCAAGGACATCGATACCCCGGAGGGCCGGCAAAGATTCATTCGCAATTACCTTGAGCAAAAGGCAATGGCTCTTGAGGCCCAGGCTCTCGGCTTGATGCAGGATCCGGTCGTGCAGAAGGAGATCGAGTTCAGCCGCGAGCAAGTGTTGTCCGAGGCCCTTCAAAAACATGTCGTACAGGAAATCCAGGTGACCGACGCAGAGATCGAAGCCTATTATGAGCAGAACAGGGAAGAATTCAAGCATCCGGTAATGGCCCGGGTGAGCCGGATTTTGGTTGGCAGGCAAGAGGAAGCGCTGCAAATCATCTCAAGGGCTGAAGCGGGGGAGAGTTTTGCCGAACTGGCCTCGGCCCACTCCAAGGACATCCGCAGCAAGCAGCGGGGAGGCCGCCTGGGGTGGGTGCGGCCCGGCCAGATGGAGCCGGCTGTCGAGCAGGTCATTTTTGGTTTGGGGCCGGGACAGATCGGCCCTCCTGTCCGAACGGTGCAAGGATGGCATGTCCTTCAGGTGAACGACCGGCGCGAAGCCGGCTACATGGCCCTGGACACCGTGCGGGAACCGCTCAGGGTCCAGCTTCTGGGAGAGAAAAGGAACCAGGCTTTGCAGTCCGTTGGACAGGAGGCATTCCAAAGGCGGGGGGGCAAGATCTACCCTGACGGCCAGCAGCCCTGAAGCAGCTCTTTCCGGTGGCGGGATTTTGAGGCCCGCAGGCCCGTTTTCCAAATCTGCAACTTTTCGAATAGCGCCCTATCAGAGAGTAGTGAGCGAAGACAGCAAGGGGCTCAGGCCCCGAAAGAAATCCTGGAAAACCGACATATCCGGCCAGCAGTTGGAAGTGTTGGTGGACCGTGCCAAGAATGGGGATGTCCAGGCATTCCAGGATCTTTACAGCGTCTTCGGGGAGAGGATTTTCAACTACATCTACAGGCTGTGCGGATCCAGGGAAGACGCCGAGGATTTGACCCAAGACACTTTCATTCAGGCTTTTCGGAAGCTGGGGACGTTGAAGGAGAATAAGAAAATCCAAAGCTGGCTTTACCGAATCGCACAGAACAACGTCTACCAGAAATTCCGCAGCAAGCGACCCCAGACGGAATCGCTAGACCAAGACGACGCACAAGAGCTCTCAGAGGCCCAAAACCGAACCACTCCCAGAAAGAATCCCGAGGAATCCGCTCTCGCAGAGGAGCTGGAAGAGTTGATCGAAGAAGTCATACAATCCCTGCCGGACAAGTACCGCCAGGTTTTTGTCTTAGCCGCCATCCACAAGATGAGCTATCAGGAAATCAGCCAGATTGTGAACCGTTCGCTGGCTTCGGTGAAGTCCGACATCCACCGAGCCCGTGTGGTAGTCCGGGATCAGATCAAGGAGTATCTTGGTGAAAACTACGGAATGTCGCACCCATTGTGAGTCCCTCTCAGCGCTCATGGACGGGGAGCTTGACGGAGCGGAATCAGCCGCCGTTCAGTCCCACTTGAAGGACTGCCCTTCCTGCCGACAGGAATTCCAGTCCCTGAAGGCCTCCCTGGAGATTGTCGAGGACAACCTGCCCAAGCTGCCGCTTCGAGGCCGGGTTTGGCACGAAATCCACAGCGAGATCCAAGGCGATCTCGGCATCAGGGCACCCGCCCCCTCCCCTTCCGCTCCAGCGCCCCGATGGCCCTACCGCTGGATTCCCGTGACGGCGGTCGCCGGGTTGGGGATGTACTTGGTGCTGGCTCCCTTCTGGGGATCTTCCGAGCACGAGCCGGATGTCGTGCAGCGCTTCAACTCCTTCATAGAAAGTCGGCAAATCAGCTCCCAGGCCGCAACCATCTCCGCCGATGACCCGGCCTGGGACGAAAACCCCTTTCGAGAAAACCTGGAACTCGACTCGAATCCCTTCTCAGTGGAGTGAAACATGAAGAGCGCCCTTGCCTTTCTGCTCTACCTGGCGGCAATCCCCACCCCGTCTTACGCCCAGGCACAATCTCAGCAAGACTGGGATCAGGTGCGGGACGAAGCGGAATCCCGCTTCGAGATCGTCAAGATCCTGATCAAGCAGCAGAAATTCGACAAGCTGCTGGCGGAGACCGAAAAGCTGTTTGCAGTCCCGTTCCCGGACCAGGAAGAGCATCGCCTGGTCAAATCGGGCCAAACGATCTGCCGTCACTTGCGCACAGAAAAGCAAATTCCATTGGCCCACAAGATCCTGGACCAGGCGCTCAAGGCAGTCCGCCGCAACGACTCCAAGGCCGCCCTCTACCAGGAAAAAGCCTATTTGTTCAAGGAGCAAGGCAAGGAGGATGAGGCGATGGAATACTTCGAGCGCTCCCTGCGGCTGATCAATCCCAAGAACTGATCCCCATGGCCGGGGAGCCTTTCCGCCTTGACGGCGCCAGCCCTTCCTGCAAGACAATGCCGCAGCGAAAGATTCGTATCCTGATTGCCAAAGCGGGCCTGGACGGGCATGACCGGGGCGCCAAAGTGGTGGCACGGGCTTTGCGCGATGCGGGAATGGAGGTCATCTATACCGGATTGAGGCAGACACCCGAACAGGTGGTCAGTGCCGCCCTCCAGGAGGATGTCGATGCCATCGGGCTCTCCATACTGTCCGGTGCTCACATGCACCTGTTCAGGCGCATCCTCCATCTGCTGCAGGAACGATCTGCCCAGGACATCCTGGTCTTCGGAGGGGGCATCATTCCGGCCCAGGATGCTGAGCAGCTGAAGCGGATGGGCGTTCGGGCCATCTTCCCGCCGGGTACCTCGATGAAGGAAATTGTCAGCTTCGTTGCAGATAATGTCCGCCCCGAAAGAGCCTGATCGAAAGAGCAGCGCAAAAAATTCCCTGTGGTTGATGACTCAGAAAGCTCACCAGCCTTGCCCCGATCCTTTGCAGGACATCCAGCCGGTTGATGTTTCCCCGCTCCAGCCGCTGCTGGCCGACTCTTACGAGCGCTTGATGAAGGGTAGGCCCGCCCCTCCCGTTGCCGTCCGATTCTATCCCTACACCAATCTCAACCACACCATCCGGTTGCGCCAGGGGCAGATCTTGATTCGCCTCAGCGACATCTTGGCCGACGCACCGGCGGAGATCCTGGCTGCCATCTCGCTCATCTTGCTGCACAAGCTCCTGAAGCGGCGCCCTCCCCAGGCGATGCGAAGGCTTTATCGGGACTACATCGGCCGGCCGGCCATCCGACGCCGCTCCCTTTTGGTGCGGCAGCAGCGGGGCCGCAAGTGGCTGACTTCGGAAAAGGGCCGCCACTTCGACTTGGGCCGCCTCTTCGACGACTTGAACCAGCGCTACTTTGAGGGCAGGCTCAAGATCCGGCGGCTTTCCTGGAGCCGCAGCCGCAACCGTCGCATTCTGGGTCATTACGACGAGGCTCACCGCGCCATCATCATCGATCGGCGGCTGGACCATCCCCAAATCCCCCGACTGGTGGTGGAGTACGTGCTCTTTCACGAGATGCTGCACGCCGTCCACGGAGAGCGATTCCAAAACGGCCGCCGCTGGGTCCACCATGCCGACTTCCGCGAAGCCGAACGCCGCTTCCATGCCTATGAGGAGGCTCAGCGGTTCATTCGCCAGATGTTGTGAGTCGGTTGTCGGTCGGCAGACAGGC
>JANQFM010001074.1 GCA_028277865.1 Acidobacteriota bacterium | reverse complement strand
GTCACCCGGAGCTTGGCCCCTCCCGCCACTATCTGGCTCCCAGCCTCCGCGCCCACTTCCACCAACGCTATGTGATCTATTACCGCGCCACTGACACCGAACTCATCATCGTCCGCGTTGTCCACGGCAGCCGTGACGCCGCCGCTCTATTCGAATCGGAAGCGGAATAACTGAATCCCCAAAGGTAAGCCGCTGGTTCGACCATTGAGATTGGAAAAGCGGGAGCATATTTTTCGAGCTTGGCCCTTTGCAGTGCCTTTCCATAGGCAAGGATTCCCGCACAGGCATCCTTGCCTGTGGATCTGACTGCCGCTTCAACTCGTAGGGCTGGAATCCGGAAACCGGCAGATCCTACAGCGCCTAAACCCCAGATTTGATTGATCAATGTAGACTCTTGCTGCCAACTGCCAACTGCCAACTGCCAACTGATCTGGATCCCCTCTTCCTGACTCCTGACTCCTGACCCCTAACTCCTGACCCCTGATTCCTTCCCCTTATGCCACCGCCACCGCTTCGATCTCCACCAAAGCATCCTTGGGCAGCTGGCGGACGGCCACTGTGGCTCGGGCGGGTGGCGAGTGGTCTTCGGGAAAGAACTCGGCGTAGACCTTGTTGACAGCGCCGAAGTGGCCCATGTCGGTGAGAAAAATGCTCGTCTTGACCACTTTTTCCAGCGACGACCCTCCCGCCTCCAGGACGGCTTTGAGGTTGATGAGAGCCTGCCTGGCCTGATCTTCCACCGAAGTCCGCATTACTTCTCGGCTGGAAGTGCCCGGCAGTGGAGGCGTTTCTTTCTTGGGAAGCAGAGCCACCTGGCCGGAGCAAAAAATGAATCCGTTGGCGCGAATGGCCTGGCTATAGGGGCCGACCGGCTCGGGAGCGTTGTCGGTGTAGATGACTTCTTTCATGAGCCGGTATGGTAGCTATGGCCTTGGCTGATGTCTAGGGGGGTTCGCGCAAAGACGCAAAGGACGCAAAGCAGAAGAAACAGGGAGTACGGAGCTGCGCCTGCACGTGAAATCTTTTCTTTGCGGTCTTGGCGTCTTGGCGCGAAACCCTCTCACTCCGTCCGCAATGCCCGCAACGGATCGACTTGCGAAGCCCGCCGCGCGGGCAGAAATCCGGCCAGTGCCGAGAAAAGGCTGAAGAGCAAGGCTACTGCCGCAAAGGTGAGGGGATCAGCGGGGCTGATTTCGTAGAGCATTCCAGAAAGCACTTGCGACACAGCCAAAGCGCCAGCCATCCCCACAGCCAATCCGGCCAGGACCAGGCGGGCGGTCTGGCCGCCGATCAGGCTGACCACGTTGCGGCGTTGGGCGCCCAGGGCCAGGCGGATTCCGATTTCCTGGGTGCGCTGGCCCACCAGGTAGCTCATCACCCCGTAAAGCCCCACCAGGGCCAGCACCACCGCCAGGGAGGCAAATATCCCCAACAGGACGGTGGGCGAACGACGCTGGGCGCCTGCCTGCTGGACGTAAAAAGTCATCGATTGAATGTTGATAGGCAGCGCCGGCTCCTGGGCGGCGAAGCGCTGCCGGATGGCGTTGCTCAGATCGGCGCCCGGTCGGCTGGGCCGGATCACCAGGTAGGCGAAGCGGGCAGCGGACTGCAGAAGAGGGACGTAGACGGCGTCCTGAGATTCGCCCTCCAGCCCCGACTGCTTGACATTGCCGACCACTCCCACCACCTGCAGCCATCTCACATTGGGGTCGTCGGTGTCGCCGAAGGTCAATCGGGCACCCAGAGCCGAACTGTCCGGCCAATTCCGTTCGGCCATGGAACGGTTGATCAAAGCCACGGGCGGGCGGCCATCCACGTCGGATTGGTCGATCAGGCGACCCTCCAGCAAGGGGATCTGCATGGCCTGAAAGTAGCCGGGGCCGGCCAGGCGCATGTCGGCCAATTGAAAACTTTCGCGGTCCGGATCGGGCGGGCGGCCCTCGATTTCATAGTTGGAGGAGGAACGTCCGCGGCCCAAAGGCAGATGATCGATGAATCCAGTCTGCTCGATACCCGGCAAAGCCTGGATTTCCTGTCGCATGCGCTGGTAAAAGCTCCATTGCTTGGCTTGGTCGCTGTAGCCCGAACGGGGCAGCTGGAAGTCGACCGTCAGCAGGCCTTGGGGACGGAATCCCAATTCGACGCCCTGCAGTTCGACCAGGCTGCGCACCAGCAATCCGGCGCCCACCAACAGGACCACCGCCAGAGCCACCTCGGCCATCACCAGGGCTGAGCGGAAACGCCGTCCGGCGGTGGAGATTCCGCTGCCCCGCGTTCCTTCTTTCAAGGACTCGTTCAGATCAGGGCGAGACGCCTGAAGGGCCGGCGCCAGGCCGAAAAGCACCCCGGTGCCCACGGCTACGCTCAAGGTGAAAGCCAACACCGTCCAGTCGATGGTCACCGGACCCATGTTGGGGATCTGACCCTCGCCCACACGCAGCAGCAGCTCCAGGCTGGCATAGGCCAGAAGGGTTCCGGCCACGGCGCCCGCCAGGGCCAGAAAGAGGCTTTCGATGAGCAGCTGGCGTATCACCTGCCCCCGTCCGGCGCCCAGGGCCATGCGAATGGCGATCTCGCGGAAGCGCGAAACGGCTCGGGCCAGCAAGAGATTGGCCACGTTGACGCAGGCGATCAACAGCAGCAGCGTTACGGCTGCCAGCAGCACCAGCAGCGGCGTCCGGCTTTGGCTGACCGCTTGGCCGTGCAAGGGAGACAGCACCACATCCAGCCCGGGAGGGTTGCCGTCGGGGAAATCGCGCACCAGCGATTCGGCCACCCGACGCAGATCGGCCCGGGCCTGCTCCAGGCTCACTCCAGGCTTGAGGCGGGCCAGGCTGATGGTTCCCCGGCTGCCGCGCACCTCGGGCTGGGGCGCGTAAGGAAAATACAGCTCAGGATCCCAGTCGAACGTGTTGTCCAGCAGCAGGATGGGGGGAGGGAACTCGAAGCCTTCGGGCAGGATTCCCACCACGGTGTAAGGCTGTCCGTCCAGAAGAAGCTTTTGGCCCACTGCTTCCGGATCAGCCCCCAAGTGGCTTTGCCAAAAAGAGTGGCTCATCATCACCACCGACGCCCCGCCGGGACGGCTCTCTTCTTCAGTGAAAGCGCGTCCTTCCACCGGGGACACTCCCAGCAAGGGGAACAAGCTGGCGCTGACCTGCATGGCTGAAATCCGCTCGGCAGCGCCCCGTCCCGTAAGCGTCACCCCGTTGTTTCGGAATCCGGCCATGTCGGTAAAGACCGTGTTGCGCTCCCGCCAATTCAGGAACCCGCCTCCGGAGGTGGGAATGAATGCGAATTGCATCTGGGGGATCCGCTCCCAAAAAAGCACCAGTTCCTCGGGCTTTTCATAAGCCAGGGGCCGCAGCAAAACCGCATTGATGACGCTGAACATGGCGGTATTGGCGCCGATCCCCAAGGCCAGCACCGCCACAGCCACCAGCGTGAAGGCCGGGTTCTTGAACAGCATTCGGAAGGCAAATCGAAAATCGTTGGGCATAGGTGGAATCCCTCCAGGCTTGTTAGACGGAAAACGGGCGGCTCAGGTTTGGGAAAAGGTCCAAAGTCCAAGGTCCAAGGTCCAAGGTCCAAGGTCCAAGGTCCAAGGTCCAAGGTCCAAGGTC
>JANQFM010001069.1 GCA_028277865.1 Acidobacteriota bacterium | reverse complement strand
GACTTCATCGCATTTTTTGTGCGCATCCCCACCCCTCCTTCGGGGCGGCATGCCGCCCCGAAGGAGGGGTGGGGATGCGCACAAAAAATGCGATGAAGTCGCTGGTTAGCCATTCAGTCATTCGCTCCGCCGGGGCAGGCCCGACGGTGGCGTTGCCAGGCTTCATGGCACGTGCTTCCGTCAAATCAGCAGAATTGGAGCGGGGTCGGGTCATGCCCGGATGTGGCTGGACGGGTTAACTGAATATGTACGCCGAAGCGGGCAGCGCGGCATTGAGCGACTTGATGAAGCGACCGTTTCAGGTGCATTCAAATTTCGTATTCAGTTTTACCGGGCAGAATCTGTAAGCCTTTTTTCTGAGCCTTGCGGTTTGGCGGCTTTGCGTGAAATCTGCTCTGGTTTGGTTTGTGTTGCAAACTAGTACTTGACACAGACTGGTCTATGGATTATGATGTGTCCGTGATGCAAACCACTTCCTCCCAATCCATGGCTGAATTCTCCAGCAGGGCCGACCTGAGACGGCTTCAGGACGTGGCCGGAAACTACTCCCAGTTGCAGGGGTTGCGGATCATTCCGTTTGGGCTCTTCTTTTTGGCCAATGCGCTATATGGAGAGCAGATGATGGAAGGGCCGGTCTTTATAGCCACCTTCATGGCCGCACTGATCCTTTTCGCTTGGATCGGCCTTTACTACAAGCGGACCTTCGGCCGAGTCCGGCGCCGCCTGCGCCACCACATCCGGGACGGGCTGGCC
The DNA here is from genome assembly GCA_028277865.1 of Acidobacteriota bacterium. Taxonomy (GTDB): domain Bacteria; phylum Acidobacteriota; class UBA6911; order RPQK01; family DATIPO01; genus JANQFM01. The sequence goes on along the minus strand of JANQFM010001069.1, from coordinate 3,126 downwards.
GTCGCTTTCTTCTTGATTGCGATATTCCTTGGGGTCTGGGCGGAGATCCGATTCGGCCTGCCCATCAGTACCTTCTGGCTGACGTTCTCCGGATTGTTCCTGTACCTGTACTTCTGTTCCGGAGGTCGTCGTCGGCACTATTTGGCGGTTGCAGCAGGGGGCGCCCTGCTCAGCCTGCTGCCGGCGCTGGGATTGGTCACGCCGGAGGATTTCTTCGGCCCTGGAAAGTTTTTGGGCAATCTCGCCTTGGGGGGAACCTACATCCTGGTGGGGATCATCGACCACCTCTACCTGGTCAGAAGTTTCAAACCGGTTCCAGTGGAAAGCGATGCCGACACCCTTTGATCAGATTGCCGGGTTGAACAAGCTCATCCACGAGCCGGCCCGGCTGGCCATCATGACCGCCTTAAGCTCTTGCAGCAGTGCTGACTTTCTTTTCCTGCAGCGGCTCACGGGGCTGACCAAGGGGAACCTGTCGGCGCACCTGTCGCGGCTGGAGCGCGAGGAGTTTGTCAAGATCGACAAGACTTTCATCGGCAAGAAGCCGTACACTTTTGTCTCGCTGACCCCGGTCGGCGAGCGACAGATCGACAGCCACTGGACACTGCTTGAGCAACTGCGCAACGGCGCTCAGCAATGGAAGCCGCAACGGGGCGAGGTTTCCAGAAAGGCTTTGCTCAAAGCTGCTGTCCCCCGTAAGGATGAGGGAAAGGGCTGATGGCGGGCGTCATTTCTTTGAATAGCGTCTGGTCCGCAGAGCGTAGGGAGGTGCAAGTTGAAACGAATCAAGATCGGGCTTTTCGAACCGTTGCACAACGGTGATGCCTGGTAGCTAGAGAATGGAGAATAGTTCCAGTGAAACCCATTTCGCTTCGCATAGACGACACTCCCGCTTCAATGGCATTGGCTGAATCATTGGCAGGCTGCAGCGACAGCCAGTTGGTCCGCCAGGCTTTGGCCGGACAGACGGAAGCCTTCGGACGGGTTTTCAGCAACTACCAGGCCAGCGCATTCGGGCTGGCCCTGTCCTACACCCGCAACCGGGAGGACGCCCGCGACGTGGTGCAGGACGCCTTTATCAAAGCCTTTCAAAACCTGCGCCGATTTGATTTGCGGCGCAATTTCGGCCCCTGGCTGATGTCCATCGTGCGCAACCTCTCCATCGACCTGTTGCGCCGCCGCAAGCATTCCTGCCACGAGTTGATCCCCGACACCCTGCAGGACCGCCGGGCACACCGCTACGCCGAACGGGGCTTGGTGCGCCGCGACGTCCGAGCCGTGCTCATGCACCTGACGGAAAAGCATCGCCAGATCCTCTTGCTGCGCGACTACCTGGGCCACAGCTACCTGGAGATTGCAGACACTTTGGGGATCCCTCTGGGGACGGTCATGTCCCGATTGCACCAGGCCCGAAAGCGTTTTCGACAGATCTCCCTCAAAAGGGCCGCTCCCCGTGCGGCTTGACGACGGATCGAGCGATCCGCTCCGGCCGGCGATGCCTTGCCCATCGTCGGACGGCTCTCCTTTACTTCCGGCTGCAGCTGCGGCACTGCCTGCCTTGCCTGCCGCAATTCGACTGGATTACGATTCAGGCTGCTTCGAAACAGAACGTGCCGGGGGAGGAATCGAACGATGAACAGCAGGTGCTTGACACAGCTTTTGGCGTTGTGGGCCGCCTTGGGAGCGGCCTTCGGGCAAGGCGCAGCAACAGGCCGACAATCGCCCTTCGAGGGGCTCAGCTTTCGCAATGTCGGACCCGTCAACATGAGCGGACGGGTGGCTGACGTGGAAGGGGTGGCCGGCAATCCCCTGGTGGTCTATGTCGGCTCTGCTTCTGGCGGTGTCTGGAAGACCGAGGACGGCGGAGTCACCTTCCAGCCTGTCTTCGACGAGATGCCCATCGCCTCGATCGGAGATATGGCGGTGGCCCCTTCCAACCCTGAAGTGATCTACGTTGGAACCGGCGAGTCGAATACCCGCAACAGCGTCTCTTTCGGCAACGGAGTCTACAAATCGACCGATGGCGGAAAGAGCTGGGTTCACCTGGGGTTGGAGGACACTCGGCACATCTCGCGCATCGCCGTCCACCCCCAGGATCCGGATGTCGTCTACGTGGGCGCGTTGGGGCACATCTTCGGACCCAATGAGCAGCGCGGGGTGTTCCGTTCCAAGGATGGAGGGAAAAGCTGGGAGAAGATCCTCTACCTGGATGACCGTCACGGGGTGGCCGATCTGGACCTGGATCCTCAAAACCCCAACCTCGTCTACGCGGCCCTTTGGCACTTTGAAAGGCGTCCCTGGACCTTCGAAAGCGGTGGCGAACAGGGCGGCGTCCATCGCTCCAACGACGGCGGGGACAGCTGGGAAAAGCTCGAAGACGGCTTGCCCAAGCAGATGGGCCGCATCGCCGTCAAGGTGGCGCCCAGCAATCCCAAAGTGGTCTATGTCATGGCTGAAAGCAACCAGGGCACGCTCTTCCGCTCCGACGACCGGGGCGCGCACTTCCGCAAGGTGAGCGACGAGCCCGAAATCGTCTCAAGAGGCTTTTACTACACCGACCTGCGGGTGGATCCCCAAGATGAAAACACGGTCTTCGCCGTCTCCAGCCGCCTTCAAAAGTCGATTGACGGCGGCAAGACCTTCCAGCGCATCTCGCGCACCACGCATGTCGACTATCACTCCCTCTGGGTTGATCCGATCGACCCGCAACGCATGTGGCAGGGCCAGGACGGCGGGGTGGCCGTGTCCTACAACGGCGGCCAAAGCTGGGAACCGGTCCGCAACCTGCCTTTGGCCCAGTTCTATCAAGTCTATGCCGATGACCGTCAGCCCTTTTACTACTTGGGCGGAGGGCTTCAGGACAACGGCACCTGGTACGGGCCCAGCCGCACCCGCGAGCCGGCCGGGATCCTTTCCGACGACTGGCGCATGCTCAGCTTCGGCGATGCCTACTTCACGGTGCCCCACCCCGAGGATCCCGAGGTTTTCATCAGCGAGTCCCAAGCGGGAGGCATCGTCAAGACCGACATGAAGACCCGCCGGCAGGTGGACATCTCACCCCAGCCGCGCCCAATTGACGCACGTTCCGCCAATAGTCCCTCAAACCGGAAAACGACAGCAATCCCC
>JANQFM010001042.1 GCA_028277865.1 Acidobacteriota bacterium | reverse complement strand
GCCTTCGCCCCTCCCGGATTCCTGTTCCCGGGTGATCCCGGCATCCCGCGTTCCACCACCGCCACCGACGAGATCAACCTGGCGCCCCGTCTGGGCTTCCCCTACGATTTGACGGGAGACGCCCGCATGGCCCTGCGGGGAGGCTACGGCATCTACTACCAGGTCATCCAGACCGAGCTGCAGCTACAGTTCCTGCTCGCCCAGCCCTTTGGCCTGCAGTCCTCTTTGGGCCCGCTGGCCAACGGCGCACCGTTTGCAGGAGGCCTCTTTGGAGGGCTGCTCAGCACTCCGGACCAGTTTGCCGCCCCATTCTTGGGCCAGACCAATCCATTCCCCTTTGTCTCGCCGGCCAGCAGCTTCGTCACACCGACCGACCTGACAACCATCTCCCCCAATCAGAACATCCCCTATTCGCACCAGTACAGCCTCTCCTACCAGTGGGAGTTCCTGCGCAACTATGTGTTTGAGGTCGCTTATGTCGGCTCGACGGGCATCAACCTGCTCTTCCGCAACAACTTCAACAACCTGCCCTACGTCCGCAACGCCGACAACACAATCAACATCCTGGACACGACGCCCAGCAATCCCGCCCTCAATCCAGCTCAAACGATCCAGGACACGGCCGCCAACTCGAACTACAATTCCCTGCAAGCCTCGGTCAACAAGCGCTTTTCGAACGGACTGGGCTTCTTGGCCGCATACACCTATGCCCATTCCACCGACAACGCTTCAGGGCTGAGGGACTTTGGGATTCAAGACCCCTTCCGGCTCGACTTGGAGAAGGCGGTTTCCAATTTCGACATCCGCCAGCGCTTTGTCGTCTCCTTCACCTACGAGCTGCCATTCGGCCCCGGCAAGGCTCTTGGCGGCGGGAGCAGCGGCTTTTTGGCACGAATGATCGAAGGTTGGCAGTTGGGCGGCATCGCCACTTTCGATGAGGGCTTCCCCCTGAGCATCGGTGTCAGCGGCGGCTCGACCACTGGTGCCCTGGCCTTCACCGACCGGCCCGATTTGGCCGGCGATCCTCTGGCCGGGATCGATACCAGTGATATTCAGGGGCGCGGCGTCGACCAGGGAACCACCTACTTCAACACCGACGCCTTCATCCGTTGCGACGACACAGCCAGCGGAGGCGTAGGCGGCCCCTGCTTCGGCAATACGGCCCGCAATTTCTTGAAAGGGCCGGGCGACGCCAATTTCGACTTGATCCTGATGAAGCGCACCTACATCCCCCAGATCAACGAGCAGGCCAACCTCGAATTCCGCTTCGAGGCCTTCAACCTGTTCAACAACCCCAACTTCGCCAACCCGGGGCAAACCCTGGGCACAGGCAGCTTCGGGCGCATTACCGGACTCAAAGGCGGCTTTACGCCCCGCCAGATCCAGTTCGCCCTGAAGATCAACTTCTAGGCCGACCAATCGGCCGATCAACGAGAGCCGGGGGGCTTATGCGGTCCCCTGGCTTTTTTTTGCCTTTGCCTGTGAAAGAAAGAATCCTGAACTGCGTCCATTATGGGCAGGCTGCTCGGCAGGACGGATCCTTGGCACTCTGCCATTCCCGTCGAGAAAGGGAATCCGATATGATAGTGTCCATGAAGTTTGCCGGATCATTGACGGCCGTAATCATGCTGGCTTTGCTTTCCGCAACTGTTTTGGCCGGGCAAAAGGACCAGCGCAAGGAAGAGGGGGAGGACCACTTTCGGAAATGGCTCAATGAGGATGTGTTTTACATCATCACCCAAGACGAAAGGGAGATTTTTGAAAAGCTCTCCACCCCCGAAGAGAAAGAGAACTTCATCGAGCAGTTTTGGGTCCGACGCGATCCGGACGGTCGCACAGCAGTCAATGAGTTCAAGGAAGAGCACTACCGGCGCATTGCCTACGCCAACGAACGGTTTCATTCCGGCATCCCCGGCTGGAAAACCGACCGCGGACGCATTTACATCCTTTACGGGGAGCCGGATGAGATCTCCGGCAAGCCGGCGGGAGGGATGCACGTCCGGTCACCTTACGAAGGCGGCGGGACCACCTCGGTCTTTCCCTTCGAGACCTGGCGCTACAATTACATTGAGGGAATCGGAAACGACGTGGAAATCGAATTCGTCGATCCTCATCAAAGCGGAGAGTTCCGGCTGGCCCGCGACCCCCAGGAAAAGGACGCCCTGCTTTACATTCCCAATGCCGGGCTGACTCTTTCGGAGGCTGCCGGGGCAACCGATAAGCGGGACCGCATCCTGACCCGCAACCTGGCCAACCAGGTGCTCAACAGCAGCAACCCCTACACTGTCTTCCGCAGTAAGGACCAGCCTTTTGAACGCCTGCTCAGGCAGGCTCAATTGGAGCGCCCGCCGGTGGTCCGCTTCAAGGATCTGGAGACTGTGGTCCGTTCCCAGGTGAGCTATCAGAGCTTGCCCTATCAGTTGAAGATCCACTTCGTCCGCGTGGGAGGCGCCGACGTGCTGGCCCCCCTGACAATTCAAATCCCCAACCGCGAATTAGGCTACCAGCAACTCCCCAATGGAACCCATCGGGCTGCGGTGCAACTTTACGGAGAGGTCTGGGATATCGGCAAGCGGCTCGTTTACAACTTCGAAGACGAACTGCTGGTCGAGCATTCCCAGGACCAGTTTTCCGAGGGACTCAGGCTCAACTCGATCCACCAGCGCTACATCCCATTGAAACCGGGCCGATTCATCGTCAAGCTGGTCATCAAGGACTCTTATGCCGGTAAGGTCAGCACCGCCGACCAACTCATCGTCGTCCCCAGTTTTCCTGACGACAGGCTGTCGGCCAGTTCCATCATCCTGGCCGATGCCATCATTCCGGAAGAGTCCGGGGACGATCCGGGAATGTTCTCGCTGGGCGGATTCAAGATCATCCCCAGCGTGGACAGCATCTACGACCCCTCAGACTACGTTTTCGTCTATTTCCAGCTTTACAAGGTGGCGCTCGATCAGCAAAGCCTGCAGCCCAACCTCAAGTTCAAGCGCTCCATCCGGGGATTGGGCGATTCCTCCCTTGCCGAAACCCTCCAGCCACGCATTGCTTCGTTTACCGACAACAGGGTCGTGGTGGTCGACTATATCCCCGCTAAAGATCTGCCCCGCGGCGGCCACACCTTGGAGTACGAGGTCGAAGACCTGACCGACGGCAAAACCCTCAAAGTCTCCTCACGCTTCACGGTGAGCGGCAAGTCGGATTCGTGAAGGCGCGCAATTCAAAGCGCAATGGATGTTGGGAGCACCGACGGTCCTCATGCAATGAATGAAACGGCCCTGAGTGTGGGGTGAATTAGCCAAACTCAGCCATTGCTGGGGTACGCCTGCCCAGTCTCAGTGGACGGGAACAACTCGTCGGGCCCGATCAGAATTACATCCTTATTTGACGCAAGCTCTCCTTTGAACCCCGATGAAGACGCAATCATGAAGCGGGCATTCCTGATCCATTCCTCCCGTCCGGTCGAGGCGAGCTTGCGCTTCAAGTCTCCCAAAACCTCCATTCCGACCGGGCGGCTTTCCCGCCATTTGCACTCCCCAACCAGAAACCCTTTCTTGCCCAGCCTGGCCATGATGTCAAACTCGATGGAGCCGTTGCGGCTCCAGTAAGAGCACATTTTCTCGGGCACTTCTCCCAGCAGGCCGGCTCCGAAGCGCAGCAGATGTTGCTGGCAGATTCGCTCGAAGATGTGCCCGAAATAATTGTTCAGGTCGGGCCTGATCCTGCGGCTGTAGATTTCGTCGACGTCGCCTTTTTCCAGCAGGCTGCGGTAACGGTCAACGTAGCGTGTATTGAACATTAAGAAAGGATCGCGCAAGCGATAGATCGACCGCGTGGTAGTGGGTTTCTCTCCGAATGGGATTCGGCGCTCAATCAGGTCCAGGGCCAGCAATCCCTTGAGGGCGTTGTTGAGGGAGCCGGTGGTCAGTCCGGTGAAGTCCATGATTCTTGAGGGGCGGGTCTGTCCTCGCCCGATCGCCGTCAAGACCGAGTAGAAGACCGAAGGCTGGCGAACGGATTCCGCCTGCAGGCTTTGATAGGCGGAGTTTCGCAGGCTTCCCAGAGGGTCGAGGATGTGCGTCACGACTTGTGTGTCAAAGGTGGATCGAGGGTCGATCAGTTCCAGGCGGCGCGCCAACCCCCCGAAAACGCCATAGGCTCTCATGCGATCCCGGCGGCTCCAATTGGGGACGAAGAGCGCAGCGTCCAGGTAGTCGAAGGGAGTCATTTTGTACTCCCAGGTAAATCGCCCGTAGAGAGGCTGGTCGGCCATTCCCAGTCGGGAAAGGACTCCCAGGGACGAGCCGCTGATGAAAATGTGGAGTCCGGCTTCTTCATCCAGTCGGTCCCAGAAGCGCTGCAGCAGTCCGGGGAGTTGGGGAACGGCCTCCACCAGGTATTGAAACTCGTCCAGGACCAGCACCAGGGGAGAGCTGCCGTTGCTCCGCGCGGACAACAGGGCCAAGAAAACCGACCAGTCCCGAATTCCCCTTGGATCGGCGATATTGGGTAGCAGTCCTTGCCCACTGAATTCCTCCAGCAAGTCCCGAAGGTTCTCGGAACCGGATCCGGGCTTTGCCAGGAAGTAAACGTGCGGAACTTCCCGGAAGGCCTCCCGCAGCAGGCGAGTCTTCCCCACCTGGCGCTTTCCGTAAAGAAGGTTGAAGGACCGTTTTCCCCGCAGGAGGGAGCGGATTTTGGCCAGTTCTCGCTCTCTGTCTACAAACATTGCAGCAAAATT
>JANQFM010000326.1 GCA_028277865.1 Acidobacteriota bacterium | reverse complement strand
CGCTCTCTGCGGTTACTCCCCTCCCCCCGTCTCCTCGCCCTCGGCCTTCCGATGCTGATCGAACCAGGCGGCGATGTGGAGGATCTTTGACAGATGATGGCTGGGTCGCCGACGGGTGCCGTGGGGCTCTCCGGGGATGCGCACCAGCGCCGCCTCGACCTTGCGCAGCTTGAGCGCCGTGTAGTACTGCTCGGATTCGGGCATGGGGGTGCGGTAGTCCTCTTCGCCGGTGATGATCAGAGTGGGCGTCTTGACGTTTTGGACCACCGAGAGCAGCGAGCGGCTTTCATAGTGTTCGGCATGTTCCCAGGGAGGTCCCGGAAACCAGTAGTTGATGCCGAATGAAGCGATGTCGGCGGTCAGCACCCAGCTATACCAGTTGATGACCGGATAGTAGGGCACGGCGGCCCGGAAGCGGTCGCTGCGCCCGATCATCCAGCAGGTCAGCACGCCTCCTCCGCTGCCGCCCGCCACGAAAAGGTTGTCCGAGTCGATGTAGCCTTTGGCAATGGCGGCGTCCACTCCTGAATCGAGGTCATAGAAGTCGTCGCCGGGATATGCGTGGTGGATCAGGTTGCCGAATTCCTCTCCGTAGCTGGTGCTGCCGCGCGGGTTAGTGTACAGGACTACATAGCCCCGCGAGGCCAGAACCTGTTTTTCAAAGTCGAAGCGGTCGCCGTAATTGGCAAAGGGTCCTCCGTGAATCTCCAGCGCCAGGGGGTATTTGCGGGAAGGATCGAAATCGTGCGGGCGGATGATCCAACCGTGAATCTTGCGACCGTCGTGGGACGACTGGTACCAGATCTCCTCCACCTCTCCCAGCTTGCGCTGTACGAACAGGTCGGCGTTGACATCGGTAAGGCGGCGCAGTTCGGCATCGCCCGGACCCGCCGCGGCAATGTCGCCGGGGATGTGGGGAGTGGTGTGGGTGAATGCCAGATTGCCGCTGCTGGAAAAGCTGAAGGCTGCCCCCGAGGAGTAGGCCGACGAGCCGCTGCCCAGGCTGGATTGCAGGGTGCGAATCTTTCCATCCAGTGAGATGTGGCCCAGCCTGGTGTTTCCTTGATCGTCATAAAGAAAGTGGATCCCGCTGCCGTCGGGCGCCCAACGAGGACCCGCAGCGTCACGGTCCAGGCCGCCTGAGAGCATCCGGCTGTCGCTGCCGTCGCGCTTCATGACGTAAAGGCGGGTTCCCTGGTGGCCCTGATAGCGGTCGTCAAAGCCGGTGTAGGCGATCCAATTCCCGTCTGGCGAAACAGCCGGGGAGTTGTCGGGGCCCTTGCGGCTGGTGAGGGCGCGCAGGGCGCCGTCGGCGACGCCGATCTCGAAAATCTCCGAGTCGAGCACCTCATGCTCCCAATCCGGGCGGCGGTTGGCCGAAAAGATGAGGTGCCGTCCGTCGGGAGTCCAAACCGGGGCCGAGGCGCCGAAGCCGAATCCGCCATGGTGGAAATCGCCGCTGCTGAGCTGGCGGGCCGTTCCGCCTTCAGAAGGGACCAGGAAGATGTGGTTGTAGCCATGAGGCAGGTAGCCGGCGCCGTCGAAACGGTACATCAGGCGTTTGATTACCCGCGCCGGAGCCGCCCATTGAGCGCCTTGGGGCGGTGTGGGCATCTTGGCGATCCGGGGCGGTGTTGAAGCCACCAGAGAGAGGAAGGCCAATTGCTTGCCGTCCGGCGACCAGGAAATGCCTTGGGGCGGAAACTCTGTGCTGGTGACGGCCACAGTCTGCCCGTTGTCCATCCAGCGGACGAAGATCCGGGGCTTGCCTTCCCGATCCGAGACGAAAGCCAGTCGGTCCCCCTGGGGCGACCAGCGGGGCGTGTTGTCGTTGTACTTGCCGCTGGTGAGGGGACGGTGCCCGCTGCCGTCGAAATTGACGATCCACAGGTTGGAGTAGTTGCGATCGGTCAAAATGTCGCTGAAACGCCGCACGTACACGACCTGCTTGCCGTCGGGGGAGATTTGCGGGTCGGTGGCGTATTCCAGGTTGAAGACATCCTCGCCGGTCAAGCCTGAGATTTCGACGGGGGCGGCAAAGACGGCACTGAAGGCCAAAAACAGAGTTGCAGCCCTGAACAGATTGTGAGCCATGCTGAACCTCCTTGATAGTTTATTCTGCTACGCAGAGGCAGGGCGATCAACTCTACGACCGCTAAAATGAGATTTTGCGAGGAACTCCCCGGCTTTGGCCCGTCTATTCTGAATATAACCCCAATCTGGGCACGAACAGGGAGGACCGCGATGGGGCGACGACATTCGCTTTTCCTGTTGATCATGCTGGGGCCGGCGATGGCTCGAGCAGAAAATCCGCAATCGGCACCTCATCAGGCTGATCCCGTGCAGAAGGCTTCGAAACTCGAGAGCCTCATCGCTGCATTTGAGGATCAAGGGGCGCCTTTGAAGTATGTGATCGTGTCGCTGCCCGATCCCATCGATTCCCGCCTGGCGCGTGAGTTCGACCTTTACCTCACCTCCCTGATCCGGGGCTTCGAAATGCATGAATATCGGATCCGCGAAATGTGGCTGCCCTGGCTGGAGGATTTGAATCGCGCCAAGGCCGATCCGAAGTCCTCGCCGGATAAGGATTTGCACGACAAGGTACCTGGCCTGCTGGTGTTCCAACCCACCACCGCTGAGGATCCGACAGTCGCCGCGCTTCTGGTGGGTGAATCGCCTGTTCGAGGTGTTCACCGCAAGGCTCTCCAAAAGGCACTGGAGATCGCGAGCTGCACTGAGCCGCCCAGCGGCGTCGCATCGAAGCTTCACCTGTTGGGACCAAGCTATTCGGGATCGGCCGACTCTGTGGGGCGGGTGTTGAGGAGATTCCTGGACGATTTCCGAATCTCCCATCGGGAGTCGGGCCGGCGTCTCCAGGTTTCGGTCCTGTCAGGCTCTGCAACCAGCCCGGCAGTCCAAGGCCGTATCCAGCCGATCGAGGGTGTCGAATATCAGGCCCAATCTACGTCTGACGACGTTAAAAAGCACTGCATGTTCCAGTATTTGGAAGAGCTGGGCATCAGCCGTGTCGCGATGCTGGTGGAAAGCTCCAGTTACGGCCAGGGATTCGAATTGGAGGGCGTCCTGCTGATGCTCCCATTTCCGATGCACATTTCGTCGATCCGATCCCTTTACTCGGCCGATCGGGCCAAGGCCCGGCAGCAAAATGGCAAGAATCAAGTTTCCTCGCCATCGGAGCTGGCCGTCGACTTGGCCGATCCGCAAGATGTGATGCGGGACGGCCTGCCCATCTTCGAACGCGACAATACTCCCGCCACCTTAGCTTTGGTGCTGAAGAGGATCCTCGGAAAGCTAGTGCGGCATAAGATCGAAGCGGTCGGAATCGTGGCCACCAACGTCAAGGACAAACTCTTTCTGGCTGACGAGATCAATCGCTACGCTCCCAACGTGCGGCTGTTTACGTTCGAAGGGGACGATTGCTGACCCATCCGGAATACGCCCGTGCCACCCGAGGCATGCTGGTCGCATCATCGCATTCGCTCGCCCTGCAATGGCCTGGCCCGCCCGGAGATCCTCAAGTCGAAACGCGATTCGGAAATGACGGCTCCCAGGGAGTCTTCGAGGCAGCATTCCGCATCGTTGGGCAACTTCGAGGCAATTCCTCCTCGCGCTTCGCCTCGGACTTTTCCTGCCATTTGAGTAGGTCGGCAGACAATGGGGAGCGACCTCCCCGTCGAGAGAGCCGATGGTGCGGAGCCCTAGGCAGCCCTTCAAGCACCCTGCTGGCAAGCGCCTCGGTCTGGATCAGTGTGGTGGGGCGTGAGGGTCTCTATCCGATCAAAGTGCACCAGGAAGACGGCAAGGCAGGGGCAGCCGTCTTCCCCGTCAAATCTTTTTCAGAACTGGTGCCCAGAGGCTGGGTTCTCATCACTCTGCTGCTGTTGCTCTTGCTGATCAGTCTTTGGCTGTGGGCCGAGGAGGTTGAAAGCCCATCCCAGCCGGGCTCGCAAAGCACCTGGAAGAGCTGGAAGTCTTCGCTCTCACACTGCCTCTGGGTGCCGGATGCCACCGACTCGGAGCAGCGAATCCGGTTGCGGGCTCTCAGCCTGGCGTTATTGGGCCTGGCCGGCTTGGGCTACCTGGTGATGGGGGCGCCGGTGCTGGCCCGCCTGTCCGGCCAGTTTTGGGCGCAGCAAGCATGCTGGCAGGACAGGCTAGGCGTCATCGTGGCTATGGGCATACTGCTATTGCCGGTCGTCGCGGTGACGGGCAAGCTGGCCAAGGGGAGCGCCCGATTAGCCGGAGGACGAATTCGCCATTACTTGTTCGGCGGCTTGGGCTACCTTGCCTTCTACGCCTTCATTCTCCGCATTAGCTTCGGCCCCTCCGAGCGTGCAATGAATCTCAATTCAGGAGTCTCACCCACGCTTCCCATCCTGCTCCTGCTGGGAGTGCCGAGCCTGTGGGTGTTGAGCGGAGTCTACCGCTGCTACGTGATGCGGAACCTGGCCGGTCTGCTCAACGGGGACCGGAGACTGATTGAACTGGCCGAGCCTTACTTGCTTCTCCTACCCAACAAGGAACAGATTCTGAAGTTGAACTTTCTGTTGCTGGTGATGGCCATTGTCCTGTTGCCATCGATTTATCTGCTGCTTTATTTCTTCAGCTTTCCCGTCCGAGGGATTGAAACCAACCCCTTCTTCAACTGGGGGGTCGGCACCTTGCTGCTAGGCTCGATATTGCTGGTCAGCGAAGCTTCCTTTCGCTGCCTTTCCGCCTGGCGCCGGCTTCGTCGGCATGCCCCCGGCTGGCTCGATCAAAACTACGAACTGCGAAGCTACCTGGAAGGGCAAGAGTGTCCTCCTGACTCCCAAGACTCCGATCCGACGGAGGATCGCGAAGACACTCAAGCTTATCTGGCAAACCAAGCTAAGATAGCCTCGGAGATCCTAAACAGGATCATCCGCCAGATCCGCACTTTGCTGCTCTTCGCGACCTTGGCTCTGGTCTTGATCCTGGCTGCTTTGCTGACTTATCCCTTCGAGCCCGACCGAGTGCTGGCCCTGTACATGTCGATCCTGATCGCCGGAGGCGCCTTGGTTGCAGTGATCGTCAACCTGCAGATCAGCAAAAACGAAGCCCTGCGCTGCATCCGCGGCATCCAGGAGGGCTGGTGGACCTGGGAACGGGCGGGCCGGCTGCTATTTTACCTCGGAGTCCCGGCCGCAGGCCTGATCGCCAGTCGCTTCCCGGGAACCCTGGATTCGCTGCTGGGATGGCTGGAACCCATCTTCAACGTGTTTGCCTAATCCGGATTTCTCTTTCTCACGGATTGTCGTCGGTTGCAGGCATTGGCTGCACGGTCTGCCTGGGATGGGGGATCCTGCCAACGGTTGAATCCCATGAAACATCGCTCCACGGAGTCAAGCTCTGTGGTGGCGTTCGGGTTTTTGAAGCAGATCTGGTTACTAAACACAGCCCGACCGGGACAAGCCCGGCGCGTGGCTTCTATTTCTTCCAGCGCCCGGGTTCTCCTTAAGTGAACGGCATGGGGGCTAAGGCCGCGCTTTTATCCTTGCCCGGCAGGTGATGGCGGCCGGATGGTGATGGCTGTCAAGGTCAAGATTCCCAGGTTTCTGCACAAAAATCGGCCAAAAGTTCGTAGATTCGCCTGCTTAAACGTATTAGTGTATGGATGCCGATTCCTCGATCCGTAGCTCCTGCCTTGCGACAGCGAAGTGCGCGCACGGTTTATGCCGGATCACGACCATTCGTACAAGCTGCTCTTTTCGCAGCCCGAGATGGTGGCCCATCTGCTGAGCCACCTGGCCCGGCGCGAGAAGTGGATCGCCGACTTGGATCTGGCGACCTTGCAGCCGGTGCCTGCCCACCGACTCAGCGACGACCTGCGCGAGCGGGAAAACGACATCGTATGGCGAGTGCGGTGGGCGGGGGGATGGGTCTACCTGATGATCGAGTTCCAGAGCAGCGACGATCCCTGGATGGCTGTTCGGGCGATGGCCTACCAGGCGCTGCTCTATCAGGATCTGATCCGGCAAAAGATTGTGAAGCGTCCAGGGGATCTCCCGGCGGTGGCCGCCATCGTTCTGTATAATGGCGAGGCAACCTGGAATGCGGCCCAGGAGATCTCAGAACTGATTGGCGAAGTGCCTGAAGGGCTTGATCTCTATCTACCTCGGCTGCGCTTCATCCTGGTCGACATCGGTCGTTTGAAGCCCTGGGAGCTGAGGCAGACGGGCAATCTGGCTGCAAAGCTTTACCGGCTGGAGAGGAGCGAAAGTCAGGAGGATATCGAGCGGGAATTGCTGGAACTTTTCGAGGAACTGGGCAATCCTGGTCACTCGGAGTTGATGCGGGCGTTTTTGACTTGGTTGCGCAACGTGCGTTTGCCCTCGCGTTTCCCGGGCCTGGAGTTGCCAACATTGAGACGGGAGGAAAAGAGCGCCATGCTGGCAGAAAGAGTGCAGAAGTGGAGGCAAGAGTTGATCGCAAGAGGCCACCTTAAAGGAGAGGCGGCGGCCTTGACCCGGCAGCTCGAGTACAAATTCGGATCCCTGGCCGCGCGCTACCGGAAGCGGATCCGAGCAGCGGACTCCGGGAAACTGCAGGAATGGACACGACGGATCCTGACAGCCGAACGGCCCGAGGACGTTTTCAACCCCGCTGACTCAACCGGCTGAAGGGATCTGCCGGTTGAGATGATATCCACCCGGCCACCGCCTCTTTTCTCTGCGACTCTGTGCGTCTTCCTCACTGCGGACTCTGCGGTTAGTTAAAACAAAGAGGCCGCACTCAGCACCCTGGGCACCCAGGAACGAGGAAGCCCCGCACCCCTCGACCCGGACTCCTGCTTGTCGAAATCCTCCCGGCTGAGCGGCTGGATGGCTTCCTGTTCCTTTTCTCCCAAGCGCTGGTTCAGGCTGGACAGTTCCTCTCCCAGCAACCCTTCGAACTCCTCCATTTTGGATTCCAGTTCGGCTTGCAGCACCCTGGCCCGCTCCTGCTGGCTCTGGGTGGGGCGCCCGCTGTAGCCGTTGACAGCCGCATAGAGCCGCAAAGCCTTCTCACGCAATTGGACTTCGCCCGTGATGGATCCCTTTCGGGTCGCCACCAGGGTTTTGTGCAAGGCGTCAATGCGGTCGGCAAAGGCCTGCGCTTCGGCCTGCAGGGCATCCCCTTCCTCCAGTCCCTGCGAGCGGCTTCGGGCCTGATCGCGGACGCTGGTCAGGGCGGCGGCACTGTAGGCCAAGTCTTCCTGCATGCCGTAAAGATCCGTCACCATCTCGCGGCGGAGCCGACGGTCTTCGGCGCTGTGGGAGAAATTTTCCGGCGCCTGCAGCCGGATGCTGCCCTCGTAAGTCTTCTTGCCTTTGATAAGGCGGATCTTGTACTCCCCTTCGACGGCGGCCAGCCCGAATGCGAATCCGCTCAGGACCGGCGACGGGGCCACCTTGGGCGGCTTGCCGATCATGGCCCAGTTGACGCGGTTGATGCCGCGCCGCTTGGAGGTGGGCAAGGTGGTGAGCAGGTCGCCCTGCGGATCGTAGACTTCGATTTTGAGGTCACCGAAAATGTGGCGCTTGCGCAAGAAGTAGGTGATCCCCGCGGAGCTGGGAATCGTATCTCCCACAAAGTTTCCGTCCCCGGACATGTTCACGGAAAACTGGGGGAGTCGGATGACGGAGGGGCGCGAGTCGAGCAGGGCCGCATCCGCCGTCAAGATCTCGGCGGTCAGGCTGCGCAGCGGCGTCAGATCGTCGATGATGTAGATTCCCCTGCCGTGGGTGGCCAGGATGAGGTCGCCTTCACGGGGATGGATGGCAATGTCGCGAACCGCTGCCTTGGGCAAGTTGTTGGAAAACCGGGCCCAGTTTCCTCCCCGGTCGGTTGAGAGGAAGAGGCCGAACTCCGTTCCCAGGAATAGCAGGTCGGGGCTGACCAGATCGTCGCGGATGACATGGGCGTAGCCTTCCAGCGTGTCGCTGGCCAAAGACTGCCAGGTCTGGCCGAAGTCGTCGCTTCGGTAGACGTAAGTGGCCATGTCCCCCGTGCGGTGTCCGTCAAAGGCCACATAGGCCGTCCCCGCCTCGTGATTGCTCGCCCTGACCTGGCTGACCCAGGTGAAAGGCGGCAATCCGGGCAGACGGTCCGTGAGGTTCTCCCAGCTCATTCCCCCGTTGCGGCTGAGCTGCAGATTGCCGTCGTCAGTCCCTACCCAGATCACCTGGGGATCCCTTGGCGATTCGCTGATGGTGTAAATGGTGCAGTGGTTTTCGGCCGTCGAGTTGTCGATGGTCAGCCCGCCCGACTCGTGCTGGCGCTGCTTTTGGGGGTCGTTGGTGGTCAGGTCGTCCGAGATGCGCTGCCAGGATCTTCCCCGGTCGCGGGAGCGGAAAAGGAATTGGGCGCCAACGTAGACGGTGGACGGATCCGTGGGGCTGACGTGGATGGGCGTGTTCCAGTTAAAGCGGTAGTCGGGCTCACCCTGGCGGGGAAGAGGGCGGATGCTCTGGCTTTCGCCTTGCGATTTTTCCCAGCGGTTCAGGTTGCCGCCCTGGCTTTCCCAGTAGACCACCTCCGGGTTGCCGGGCTCGGGGTAGACGTGAAAGCCGTCCCCGAACCCGATCATGCGCCAGTGACGGTTTTGGACGCCGCCCGGTGCCTGAGAGGGGCCCATCCAGGATCCGTTGTCCTGCAGGCCGCCGTAGACGTTGTAAGGGCGTTCCAGGTCGTAACCCACCTGGTAGAACTGGCTCAGGGGCAGGTTGTTGAGATAGCGCCAGGTCAGGGCACGGTCATAGCTGAC
Organism: Acidobacteriota bacterium; assembly: GCA_028277865.1. GTDB lineage: Bacteria > Acidobacteriota > UBA6911 > RPQK01 > DATIPO01 > JANQFM01. Next base: position 6,421 of record JANQFM010000326.1, on the reverse strand, counting down.
GTAAAGCCCTCCGTCGGTCCCCAGGAACATCAGGTTGGGGTTGTTGCGGTTGATCCATAGTGCGTGATGGTCGGAATGCAGTCGCGAGGTGCTGTCAGCGAAGGTCTCTCCGCCGTCCCTGCTCCAGCTCAATCGGAAGGCGGGGCGGTAGACCCTGTCGTGGTCCTGGGGATCGGCCACCAGGCGCCCGAAATAGAAAGGGCGCGACTGGATGTTGGCTGAATCGTCCGTCTGCACCCAGCTGGCGCCAGAGTCGTCGCTGCGGTAAAGGGCTGTTTCTTCGGCTTCGACAATGGCGTAGATGCGGCTGGGACGGCTGGGCGACAAAGCCAGCGAGATACGTCCCAGATCGCCTTCGGGCAGCCCGTTGCCGAGCTTTTCCCAGTTCTTCCCGCCGTCGACGGTCTTGTATAGTCCGCTGCCGGGCCCGCCTGAATTGAAAAAGTCGGGCTGGCGGCGGAATTGCCACATGGCGGCATAGAGGATGTCCGGCTCCTGGGGATCGATGGCCAAATCGGCGCAGCCGGTGTTCTCATCCACGTAAAGCACCTTTTCCCAAGTCTTTCCGCCATCGCTGCTCTTGTAGACTCCCCGTTGCTCATTGGCATTCCAGAGATGCCCCAGGGCCGCTACGTAGACGGTGTCGGAATCCTGGGGATGGATGAGGATTCGGGCGATGCGCTCGGAATCCTCCAGCCCCACCAGTTTCCAGGTCTTGGCCGCGTCGCTGGACTTGTAGAGGCCGGTCCCGATCGAAACGCTGTTGCGCGTCCAGGGTTCGCCCGTCCCCACCCAGACTGTGTCGGGATTGCTCTGGTCCAGCGCCAGGGCGCCGATGGATTGGGTGTAATCGTCGAAAACGGGCTTAAAGGTCGTTCCGCCAGTGGTGGTTTTCCAGACTCCTCCGCTGGCGGCGCCCACGTACAGCAGGTTGGGGTCGTCATGCGATCCGGCAATGTCGGCGATACGCCCGCTCATCACCGCCGGCCCAATGGCCCGCGCCCTGAGGTCGCCAAAAGTGGCAGAGTCGATGCGGAAGTCCGATTCGGCATTTACATTTGTTGCGACGCACAGCAATATTGCACAGACGAAACTCAGTCTTCGACCGCGAGTCCTTTCAATAATCATCTTGGAAGCTCCAGGGAAGCAGGAAGGGACTTCGCGCCAAGCTGCGAGGATCGCCAAGCAAGAACCTGGTATCAGACCCGAATCCCTTTGTTCTGCTTGCGGCCTTGGCTTCGCGTCTTTGCGCCTTTGCGTCTTTGCGCGAAACCCCTTTTCGGCCCTTTAGTGATTCATGGAGAACTTCGAGTCTTCGATATCGAGGTTGCTTTCCAGCGTATTGAAAATCAGTTCCGAGATGGTCTGGCCCGTCACCTTGTTGGCAATGGAATGGGGCACCATCACTCCGCCAACCTCTTTATAGTCGCCCAAAACAGTGTCCACTTCAGCGTTTCCGAAGCCGGGCAGTTCGCGAGTGGCAGTGTACTTGAGTTCGATAAAGTTCTCGGCATCCAAGAAAACGTGGGTGACCAGGCCGCTGGCCATCGTGACCTTGAGGCGATAGACCTCGGTGCCCTCCATGTCTTCCTTGCCGACCAGTTCGACTTGATGGCCCTTTTCCTTGTAATCGACCAGCAGCCCATCCATGTCGGCTTGCTCGATCAATTGCTCGGCTTGGGCATCGCTGAATTCCTCAGCCGTGCCGCTTCCTCCCAATGCAGTGGGCAAGACGCGCCATGTCTTCTCGCCATCGTATGCCTGCACGATCTCCATCCCTTGAACATTGACCTCCATGAGCAGCTTGTTGGGACGTTTTTGCCACATTGTGAACTCCCCTTGCATCATCCCGCCCTGGATGGAGAGTGTGCCGGTGGCTTTGAGGGACTGCACGGCCTTGATCTTGTCCAGGCCGCCGCGGGCCTCGAAGTTCTTGGCCAGAATCTCGTCCAGCGTCTGGGCCGATGCAGTGGCTGTCAGCACCAGAAAAGCAGTTAGCAAAACGTATGAAATCCTTTTCATCATTTCTCCTTTTAATCTGCCAATCAAATCTGCCAGGCAGGAAATGGCAATTTGCAAACTTGACCAGACCCTGCCGGCCTCAGCCCCAAGCTACGGGTGGCTCGGCCCGCTTATTCGGGGTTGGGACATTCTAGTGCAGATGACGGCTTGAATGCGGGGCGGCGAGAGGCTGGCCCGTGTCAAATCGTGAAGAATCCTGCTACCCTACCAGTAGTGGCCTAGCGAGGCAGGGCCTCAGACCGGGGGAAGGAGTCAGGAGTCAGGAAGAGGGACCGGGAGATTGGAACCTTGGACTTTGGACGTTGGACCTTGGACTATACTCTTCAACTGACAACTTGCTTATTTCGAAGCGCCAAGCTCCAACTTGACTCGGAGTTTAGGAAAGCGGCAAACCTAACGGCCTAAAGTCCAGTCTGACCTTCCGATGGCGAATCACTGGAATGGTGTGCACTTGCAGCAGGATTCTAATTGGGACGCTGGCGGCAGCGGCATTTGTTGCCGGTCAGGATGCCCGAGAATCCTTGCAGCTGGCCTCGGCCATCCACGTCCATTCCAGCTTCAGCAACGGCCACTATCAAGTTGCCGATCTTGCCCGGATGGCTCAGGAGAGCGGTCTGGACGTTCTGGTATTGACCGACTCCTTCCTCACCACCGCCACCTACAGCCTGCCTCTTTTCGACAAGATCGCTGTCGAGGGACTCAACCGGCAAGTGCGCCCGGGAGTCCGCGACCACGGCATCGAAACCTACTTCGAAGCGGTCGAGCAAGCCCGCCGGACAGCGCCCGGCCTAATCATCTTGGCGGGAGTGGAGGTCAAGCCCTACTACTACTGGCAAGGGACTCCCTGGGACGGCCTGACGCTGCACAACTTCGACCGCCACCTGCAGGCCTTCGGACTGACGGCCGAACAACTGCGCCAACTGCCTGTCATCGAAAACGAAACCTGGAGCAACACATCCAAGCGACCCATTCTCTTCGTGCCTCCCGCCTTGCTGCTGCTGCTGGGACTCTTTCTGCTGCGCAAGCGGGAAGCCAGCACCCGGCTGCGCTACTACAAGCTGGCCCGCGTGCGCAGGCCGTGGCTTCCGGCTTGCCTTTCGCTGGGCGCAGGCCTGCTGCTGCTTTGGGGCGGATATCCATTCGGGCGGCTGGCCGACCCCTATTCGGGACAAGACGACATCGGACCTTATCAGCGCCTCATCGATTATGTGGAACAGTGCGGCGGAGTGGTTTACTGGAGCTACCCCGAGGCCCGCTACGGCGACGTGCTCAGCGGCGGCGCCCGAATGGTCAGCGGACCCCATCCCCAAAGCCTGCTGCTCAGCGACGGCTACCACGGCTTCGAAGGCCTCTACGGCGACGCCATCACCGTAACCCAGCCGGGACGCGAGTGGGACCAAGCTTTGAGCCAGTATCTGATGGGCGCTCGACGCAGGCCTCCCTATGTCGATACCGGCATCGACTTTCACTACCTCAAGCAAGGCGGACGCGGCTGGTACAGCCTGCAAGGGGGGCAGACCATCTTGCTGGCGGATGAAAAGAGCGAATCAGCCGTGCTTGAGGCCATGCGCAGCGGAAGCCTTTACGCCACTTACCAGGAACCCCCAGAAAAGGTGCGCCTCGCCAAATTCAGCCTCCACTCGGGAGATTTCCAAGCCGGTATGGGAGAATCCCTGAGGCTTGCCAGCGGCACGTCATTGCAGGTGAAGGTCAGCCTGGACTGGCTGGATCGACCCACCTCCGATGACACCGCTTTCCAGATCGACCTGATCCGAGACGGCCAAGTCGTCCAGTCTCTGAACAGCCGCTTGCCGATCGCCTGGCGAATCGAGGAAACGCCACCCGACGGAAAGCACTATTACCGCCTCCAAGCATCATCCGGTCGCAGCTACCAACTGCTCTCCAATCCGATCTTCGTCGAACTGGGCGGCCACGAGTAACGCGTTCGTGAAGTGAGGTGTCTTCGGTGAAATCAGACAAGCTGGGAACTTGCTACGCCAGGCTCGAGTCCAGCCACCCCTCCCCATAAGTCAAATTCCAGCAATCGGAGGAAAGAACCCGATCCCTTTTTCGAGGTTTCTGCATGGTATGATTATTCCATGGCAGGTCAGATTCACAGGCTCAGCGCAACCCGGGCCTCTCGCGAGTTTTCCAGATTGCTGGACGAAATTTCAGCGGGAGCTGAATATGTGATCGAGCGGCGATCCGAGCCAGTCGCGATCATTGCTCCGGCTTCGACAGCCCCCCGCAAGATTTCCGACTGCATCTCCCTCCCGCTCTCCCGTCCATCCGTCAGGCCTGATGAGGGCTTTGAGTCCGATTTGAGAGAAATCATCCAGGGAGCTGAACCGGGAGAGCCGCCAACTTGGGACTGATCGTCGATTCCACAGCCTGGATTGCTGGAGAGCGTGCCAGGAGCACAGTTCCAGAAGTACTCAAAGACATTCACGAAGGTGTGGGAGATCAGGAAGTGGCGATCTCAGTCATGTCGGCTGCTGAATTGGTCCACGGCATTTGGAGAGCGGCTGCCCCCCGGATCCGGGTCCGCCGAGAGGAGTTCGTAGAAGAGATATTCGCCCGCGTCCCGCTGCGCCCTGTATCACTGCGCATTGCACGCATTGCTGGCGAAGTCGATGCCATGACCCGAAGCCGGGGAGTCGTAGTGCCGACAACAGACCTTTTCATCGGTGCTACGGCCCTTGAGATCGGCTTTTCAGTCGTCACGCACAATCTGCGGCATTTTCAGCAGATACCAGGACTACAGGTAGTCCAGCTCTGAGTGCTCAAGACCGGTGGCAAGGAATGGGCTCGTGTCTTGAGTCTTTATTCTGCTGAAGACAGCTGTTTCCATGTAGGCTGGCGGCGGGAGTCAGTATCTCCCGAATTTCTTGGCTCGGATCCGACCCCTGGCCCGGATTCCTCCCTCAGATCCATACTGCCAGCCAAGCTGCTCCTCGTTGCAGGCACCAATAGGAGGAAAGTGCACCGATGAGGTAGGCGGCCGGAATCCGCAAAGGCTGGACGGCCAACTTGGCACCGCCCCTGCGCAGTATCCCCGCCAGGATGGCCTGCAAGGCCAGGACAGCCAGGATGAAGGCCAGCTGTCCCAGCTCGATGCCGCTGTTGAACGAAAGCAAGGCCAGAGGGATGTCGCCCTGGGGCAATCCGGCTTCGGCCAGTGCCGAGGCGAAGCCGAGCCCGTGCAACAGGCCGAAGAGGGTCGCCATGCGCCAGGGCCGTCGCCCCGCCCAGGAAAGCTTGCCTTGGCCCCGCGTCAGCTCAAGGGCCAGGATCCAGATGCTCAGGGCGATGGCCAGCTCAATAGGTGCAGAAGGCAGCTGAACGAGCTTCAGCGCAGCCAGCGAGAGAGTGACGCTATGGCCCAAGGTGAAGGCTGTCACGGTCAGCAGCAAGGCGCGCCCCTCACGGACCAGCAGCAGCAGCCCCAGCACGAACAGGAGGTGGTCAAATCCGCCCAGGATGTGCTCGATCCCCAGAGCCAGATAGCTCCCGGCCACTTGCATCGAAGTGGGCTGCCTGGGGATGAGGTAGGAAGGCGAGTCGGGCTGCAGAATGGTGCGGGCAGTCTGTCCGTCGCGCAGCACCGCACGCAGCAGGACGCTGAGGTCGGTGCGCTCCAGCCCTTCGACGGCGATGCGGCGTCCCGCCAGCCCATCAGGGCCGCAGTCGTAGGCCCAGCGTCGGATCAGCCCTGTGTTATCGACTCGCTCAACAGCCGCTGCGCCATCCCAACCGGTGGAAGCGAGGCGGCAGGGCGGCGGCAGCAGCGGCTGCAGATCGGCCGCCTGGGGATTGAGCAGCGATATCTTCCACAACACCAGCACGCTTGCTTCATCTTCACGCAGCTCCAAAAGCGACGGCGCCATTGGATGCGCCCCCAAAACCCCGAGTAGACAAACCCCAGCTGCCAGCATGGGGCAGCCCAGCCGAATCCAAGGCCAGCGCACGCTTCTCTTCACTTTGCGTCCTTTGCGGCTTTGCGCGAAACTCCCGATTCTTCAATGTTCCTTTCGACACGGATCTCCCACCGTTCGCGCAGGCGTTGCATGGCCCGGAGAAGGCGTTGCTCGCCGCGCTCCGCCTCCAGGCCCAGGGCAGCTTGATCCCGCACATCCTGCAAAGGCCTCAACCCGCCGGGAAGCTTTTCGTGGACCCACACCAAATGCAGCCCGTAGCCGGAACGAACCGGCCCTGCCCAGCGCTTTTCGGGCAGCTCCATGGCGGCGCGGGCGAAATCCGCTCCCAGTTTGCGCTCCAAGTCACGCTGCGAACCGAGCGGGGGGTGGTGACCGGCCAGGAAGGCATCCCCCATTTTTGCGGCTTGGCGCGGGTCGGCGGACTCCTGGCCGAGCCGTTGCAGCAGGCGGCGGGCATCGTC
>JANQFM010001020.1 GCA_028277865.1 Acidobacteriota bacterium | reverse complement strand
AGGTTCTGCCGAGAACGTCGTCTTCGACTATCCGGTCGAGGATTTTTCCCTGGCGATTGTGAAATGCCACTCGGGCGCCATGGTGGCGCAATTCTCTTTTTCCAGCGTTTCTAGCTGTCAATCATGGTCCCCACGGGGACTGGCCCCGTGGTGGACCCAGAGAAGCTGGTGGCCGTAACAGACGCATGAGGTGGCAGAAGAGGGAGGATTCCCGGATCTGAACCCGGAATCCTGACTCCTGACTCCTCCTGCCTCAATCTACAACTGAAAACCGACAACTGACAACTGACAACTGACAACTGACAACTATCATGTCCTACGTCTCGCATTTGGACTGTTCGCGCTGCGGCGCCCACCAAGCTCCGCACCAACTGCACAACCTTTGCCCGGAATGCGGTTCGCCCCTGCTGGTGCGCTATCGACTTGAGGAGGCGGGCCACAATTTCAACAAGACCTCCCTGCTGGACCGCCCTCCCGACATGTGGCGTTACCTGGAAGTCCTGCCGGTCGATGGGGAGGAGGACATCGTCAGCCTGGGGGAGGGCTTCACGCCCCTGCTTCGCCTGCGGCGCCTGGGAAGCGAAATGGGGTTGGACGGCCTTTACCTCAAGGACGAATCCCTCAATCCCACGGGTTCCTTCAAGGCCCGAGGCATTTCAGCCGCCGTGAGCCTGGCCCGCAAGCTGGGCGCCCGGCAGCTTTGCATCCCTACGGCCGGCAATGCCGGCGGCGCACTGGCCGCATATGCGGCGCGGGCCGGACTGGAGGCGCACGTCTTCATGCCCCAGGACAGCCCTTCAGCCAATGTGGTCGAGGCCCGCATGACCGGCGCTCAGGTCGAGCTGGTCGATGGCGTCATCTCCGACGCCGCCCGGTTGATGCAGGAGCACGGAAAGGGCCGGGGCTGGTTCGACATCTCTACCCTCAGGGAACCTTACCGCATTGAAGGCAAGAAGACCATGGGGTACGAAGTGGCAGAGCAGCTCGCTTGGGAATTGCCCGATGTGATCTTTTACCCCACCGGAGGCGGCACCGGCCTGATCGGCATGTGGAAGGCCTTTGACGAAATGGAGGAAATGGGCTGGATCGATTCGCGGCGCCCCCGCATGGTTTCGGTCCAGGCCGAAGGCTGCGCCCCCATCGTGGACGCCTTCGAAAAAGGTTTGGAGGAGGCGCCGGCCTGGGAGGATCCCCACACCATCTCCTCCGGCTTGAGGGTCCCCAAGGCGATCGGGGATTTTCTAATGCTGCGGGTGCTCAAGCAAAGCCGGGGCCGGGCGGTGGCCGTCTCCGATCAAGAGACGGTCGAATGGATGCGCAAAGTGGGCCGCAAGGAAGGGACTTTCCTTTGCCCGGAAGGGGCAGCCTGCTTCGTCGCCTTGTCCGAGCTGCTGGAGGAGGGCTGGATTTCCCCTCAGCAGCAAGTGGTGGTTTTCAATACTGGAACCGGACTTAAATACATAGACACCCTGCTGGCCTTTTCAGGCTGACCGACTGGATCCCCAGGCGCTTGCAAGAGGCACAAAAATCTGCATGCGCCGTAACTTTCTGAATCGGGGCGCATCCAACTATTTGACAGGCAAAATGGAGCCGGGAAGCCGAGTGACTCTCTCCTCCTTAGGGTCCTGAAACGGACACCCCAATCGGCGACCCGGCTCCTTTTTTTTGAATCCACCCTTATAACCCGGGCAAGCCCCAAGGGGAATTGCGCTGGAAGCAATGGAGGCCACGTGCCGGGCTTGTCCCGGTCGGGCCGTGTTTAGTAACCAGACCCGCTTCAAAAACGCTATCGCCACCACGGAGCTTGACTCCGTGGAGCGATGCTTCATGGCTGGGATCCCGATCGCCGGCAAATCCTCCCAGCTCAGGCAGGCCCGCGCAGCCAGCACCTGCAACCCTCCGCTGCCCCAAAACTGGATGCTGTTGCGGATACGTGCTGCAATCCGGCCAGTTCGCCCTTTGCGCAGGAAACATCGCCCCGCCGAGGCAAGCTCGGGGGTGGCGCATCCTGCTCTTTGCCCGGTTCTGGTTTCCAAACACGGCCCGACCGGGACGAGCCCGGCACGTGGCCTCAGATCTTCCGCGCCAGTTCTATTCCTTAAGTGAGCAGCATTGGGGCTAACCTGAATTTCCGGAGCCCGCGAAATGCCCTTTCGTGGGCCTCCCCTCATCTCCCCTCCCCTTCCGAGAGGGGCGGTGTACAATTGGGTTCCTTTATGAGCCGCCTGAATCACTACTGGCAGTTCATCCGCCCATTCACCCTGCTGGTGCCCTCCACCGGGATGCTCGCGGGCGCGCTGATGGCTTTGGGGATGGCGCCTGCCTGGCATTCGGATTGGAGCAGCACGACTGCTGCAATCGTGCTGCGCATTGCGGCGGGCGCTCTGATGGCATCGGCACTCAACGGGTTCTCGAACGGGATCAATCAGATCTACGACATCGAAGTCGACCGCATCAACAAGCCTCAGCGTCCCTTGCCATCCGAAAGAATGACTTTGGCGGAAGCCTGGGCCGTCAGCCTGGCGTTTTTGGCGCTGGCCCTGGGGCTGGGCTGGTGGGTGAACTGGCAGTGCCTTCTGATGGCCGCTTTTGCAGCCCTGCTGACCACCGTCTATTCAGTGCCGCCCTGCCGCACCAAGGGACGCGGCCTGTGGGCCAACATCACCATTGCCATTCCGCGCGGCACTTTGCTGATCGTAGCCGGCTGGTCTTCGGTCAAAGACATTTTCGCCAGCCCGGAGCCTTGGATCATCGGAGGGGTTTTCGGGCTCTTTTTCCTGGGCGCGGCAACCACAAAGGATTTTGCCGACATCGAGGGGGACCGAAAGGGGGGCTGCCGCACTTTGCCGGTCATCTACGGGATTCGTCGCTCCTCCCTGCTGATCGCCCCTTTTTTCGTACTCCCTTTCGTCGGGTTGCTGGCTGCTCAGGGGATGGGCTATTTGTCGGGGAACCCCAACATCCTGAATGCCTTGGGAGTCCTTTTAAGCCTATGGGGCGCCTACATTGCAGCCACTCTGGTCAAGACCGCCGAAAAGGCCTTCGCTGCACGAAGCGGGGCGGCCTTCGAAAATCACCCTAGCTGGAAGCACATGTACCTGTTGACCATGGTTGCTCAGATCGGGTTTGCCTCTGCCTACCTGGCCCCTGCTTGACTCATTGTCTTCCAGAAGCTTGAAGGAGGCGGATTATGGTCGCCGTGCTGGCCCCGATTGCCGACTTGATTCGACGGCTGATGCAGCCTTTCGCCACCCCGGGCCGGGCTGCGATTTACATCCTCGTGAGTACGCCGGCAGCGGCAGCCCTGGGGCTGGCGGCCGGCAAGTTGTGGCTCCCCTTGCTGCAGACGCTGGCCTTCTACCCGCTCTTTTGCGGCCTGCTGCTGGGCGGCCGAAGGCGGCAGGCCTTGTGGTCGGCTTTGGGATGGGCCTTTTGGACAGCCGTGTTGATGGCAGGCCTGAGCTATGCATTTCCCGAATACTGCCGGCAGGCGATCCTCAACGGCGAAGCTTACCAGGCTGAGATGTTTCACTGGATCCGAACCGGCATCGGCGCAGAAGGGCAAATCCGGCTTTTCTTGCCTCAGCACCTGATGCATCTGGCTGCTTTCGTCATGCTGACGTTGCTCAGCGCCGGATTGCTGAGCCTGGTCATGGGATCCGTGCTCATGAACTACATGGCCTTCTACGTCGGCACATTGCTGCTGCAAGGCGGCGCCTGGCTGCCACTGCTGCTGATCGCCTGGCCACCCTGGGCTGCCCTGCGGGTGATCGCATTCATTTCGCTGGCCACAGGGCTTGCAGCGTGGGGATTGAAACGATGGGGAATAATGCGGGACGACCGTCGGCCGGTGCGGCCCTACCTGGCAGCGGGATTGGCGTTGGTCGGCGCCGACATCCTGCTCAAGTGGCTGCTGGCGCCCTATTGGAGGGAATGGCTGCACGGGTTGACCCGCTGGCCATGAGGAGCGATGGTCGGAGATCGAAGTAGTCAAGGCGGCAAGGACTGATAAAATTTCCGAAGCGGGTTGAACCTTCGGTTGACTTTAGCCGTCTCTTAAGTCTAAAATGCCGCCTCGGAAGCTGGCGCGAGTGTACACTATGACCCGAATATCCTTGAGACTGCCGGTCTGGGTCGGCTTTGCAGTTGTCGTCCTTTTGGCGAACTCGGTTGCTGTCGCCGTACCGGCGCGCCAACGCGGCAACTTGACCGCTCGCATCATGGATGAGGACGGCCAGCCTCTGGCAGACGTTCTGGTCAGCTTCCTGCAAAGATCGGCAACGGAAAAGCTTCCCATCCTGACCCGTTCCAACGACGCCGGGCTCATCTCCTTGAAAGACTTGGCCGTCGGCAGCTACGAAATCCTGGTGCGAAGCTCCAGATTCCAGTCCTTCCGCGGCAGCGACGCCCGAGTCACTGCAGGGCGAACCGAGTTCGTCAATGTCGTCCTGCGCCAAATCCTGGGAATCGAGGTTTCGGAAGAAGAGAACCTGAGTCCCGAGGCGCTACTGCGCGCCACAGCCAGGAACCGCGTCATCCTGCGTACCCAGCCGGGCCGAATCGGTGACGGCGACGAGGATATCTGGAGCAACCGTCGGGCGGTCCTCAGCTTTTCAACCAATCCGGGCCTGGGCGGCGACTACTTGGTGTTTCCGGCCGATTCGGCGGGGGGAAGCCTCACCAATTTTGCAGTGGAGAACTCCCTCGGCCTGAGAGGCACCTCGGTGCTGGCCGGCCAGCTCAGTTCAGGAAAAGATTCCATTTGGCGGCTCAAGAGCTTTGCCAACTTCTCGCTGAGCGAGCGCCACGCCCTGCAGATCTTCATGGGCTATGGGCGGCTGAGCTTCAATCAGCCCCGCCTGGGCTTGGTCGATGCCCCTCTTCAGATCGGAGGCACGGCCGAGCTTTCTCAACTCAGCGGCCCGCTCAGCTCCCTGACCCTGGGAGTGGCCGACCGCTGGCAGCTGGGCGAATCGATTTCATTTCGATGGGGTCTGGAAGTCAACCGGATCCGATCGGCCGCCAACCGCACCTTTGCCAGCCCCGACGCCGAACTCACTTATTCGCCTTTCAAGGATACCGAGCTTCGCTTCCTCTCCTCAGCCAAGCGCACCACCCAGGGAAATACCCTGGAGCTGCCCAGCGGAGGCCACGTCAACATCTCCGATGCCGTTTACATTTCGCGCCTGGGCGAAGACCTCCGGCTGGGGACGGCCCGCTACCATCAAGCCAGCCTGCGACAGAAACTGGGGAGCCATGGGCAGGTTGAGGTGGCCGCCTTCAGCAACGAAGTCCACGGCGCCGGCCATCCTTTTGCCCTCGATGCGCTGAATCAGCCAGGAGTGGAAGTCTTTCAGCTTCAGGACAGCCAAGGCAACACCAGCGGCTATCGGGTCACCTACCGGCGCCAGCTCGACGAGAACCTGAAGGCTGCCGTGACCTACATCTATGGCAATGCCGTCGGGTTGGAGGCCGCCAGCGAACTCTCCCTGGAACGGCGCGAGGTCCTTCCCGACCTGTTGCGGCGCAGCAACTATCATCTGGTGGCCACTCAGGTCGATGCCTACATCCCCTTTTCAAAGACCAATCTGACCGCGCTGGTCAAGCTGATGCCTCATGGCGGCGCCGTTTCGACCCTGGACACGTTTTCGGATTACTACCAGACCTCCAACGAAGGCGTGAACCTGTTTGTCCGCCAGGTGCTTCCCCTTCCCGAGGGCCTGTTCCGCTTCCTGGGCCTGGATTTCCTGACTCCCCAGAATATCGAAGCCTTGTTGGATATCCGTAATCTGACCAACGAGCGGGCCGGAGTCCTGCACACTGCATCAGGCGACGTTGTCCTGCTGCAGAACCCCCGCACGGTTCGGGGCGGGATTTCCCTCAAGTTCTGACGAGGCGCAGCCTCTCCCATCGAGATACCCCACAACCTTTGGCCTGCAAGGCCTATCCCGGAACATCGGAATCCTCGCAGCCGCCGGATTCAAAAATTTGAACCTTACTTCGCAAAATTGGATCGGGTAATTCGGATGGCTGGCTCCTTTGGCACGAATAAATGGCGGGAGAGGGATGGCTTTCGAGAAAAAGGGGAGGGTGGGACGCATCCTTGAGCATGGCACTCAAATTGCTTGCCTTCCACTAGGCCAATGGAAGTGACGGCTCGCTAGTCTCAAGGCACGGTAGGCGGTAATTTTTATGGCACTCTTCAAGAACTTCAAGGCAGTTCTGGTGCTTTTGCTCTCGGCCGCATTTGTCGCTGTTGGCGTGCAGAACCTGAGCGAACGGTTGGGATTCCGCCTCTTTTATGACGGAGTGGTTTGGGTCAAAGGTGAAAGCGGGCTGGAGGTGGAGCGGGTCGAGGAGCCGGTCTTCCGGTCTGCCGACGGCATCGTGCCTGCCCCTGGCGACCGCCTGATCAGCATCAACCAGATAGAGATCTCCGATCACCTGGAATACGAAGTCGTCACCCAGTATCTGGAATCGCTTCCGGAGGGTCAGCGGGTGGAAATGCTCATCCGCAGGGCATCCAGCGGCCAAGAGGCAGTTTTGGCGGGCGCGATCCAGCTTCGCTCGCAGGCCCTGGGCATCAATGCCGCCTTGGCGCTGGCGGCACTGGCCTTTTTGCTGGTGGGCTGCTTCATCTACCTCCGCAACTGGCGAGCGGCCGGCGCCTTCCATTTCTACCTCATTTGCCTGGCCGGCTTCATCGTCCTCTTCTACAGCCATTCCGGCAGCGGATCGCTCCTCGACTCGGTCGTATACTGGTTTGAGACTCTGGCCTGGCTGCTCTTGCCGGCCTTGCTCTTGCACTTCAGCTGCTACTTCCCCCGCACGCTGCCTCTGCTGCAGAGCCAGCCGCTTTTTGCAGGGCTGATCTACCTGCCCGCGGCGTTTTTTGCCGTTTTGCACGCACTTTGGTTCGAGGGTTTTCAGCCCTTCGGATTGGCCGCTGCCCCCGAGTCGGCCCTGCTGCTGGACCGCGTTTACATGGTCTACTTGGTGGCTTTTTTTCTGCTCAGTGCCGTGGCCCTTTTCCAGGTTCAGCGCAACCTGGCTTCGGTGGCGGAAAAGTCTCAGCTGAAATGGATCACTCAGGGTGTGCTGTGGGGGACTCTGCCCTTTGCGGTCTTTTACGTTTTGCCGGTGGCGGCAGGCTTCCATGCCACAGGCCTGCAGCAGCTGTCCGTGCTCCCGCTGGCCTTGATCCCCCTGGGATTCGGCTATGCGATCACCCGCTACCGCCTGATGGATGTGGACGTGATCTTCAAGCAGGGGCTGGCCTATGCCTTGACCAGTTCGGCGCTGCTGGGGCTTTATGTGGTGGTGGCGGCCTTGTTGGGGCGGGCCGTCCAGTCGGTTTGGCCCGGCTCCGGCTTCGGGGTCTTCGCTTTGGCCGCATTGTTCATGGCCTTTCTCTTTTCTCCCCTCAAAGAGCGCATCCAAAGCCAGATCGACCGTCACTTCTACAAGGATCAGTACAACTATCGGGCCTCTTTCTCAGAATTTGGCCGGGCCCTGGGCTCTGAGATCCAGTTGCCTGAGTTGAATCAGAGCATCTCGATGCGCATCCAGAGCGCATTGGACGTATCGACGGTGGCGGTTTATCTGAGGGACGAGGCGGATGCGGACCTGTATCACTGCATCCAGTGTGTAACGCCCGAGCAAAGCGGACAAGCCCAGGCGGTTCGCTTTCCCCGTGAACTGCTGGCGGCCACGGGGCCGATTCAGATCAATCGGGCCGGGGCTGAATGGGAAAGCCAGGAGCAGGAGGCGGATTCCTTCCAGGAGCAGGGAATCGAATACATCCAGCCCCTTTCCGTCCGAGGGCGGACCATCGGCTTTGTCGGCATGGGGCGCAAGAGCAACGGTGAGCCGCTCAGCAGCGAGGATCTTTACCTGGTTTCGACATTGGCCGGCTATGCAGCCATCGCCATCGACAATGCCCTCTTGTACGATTCCCTGGAATCCAAGGCGACTCAGCTTTCCCGGCTCAAGGCCTACAACGAGAACGTGATCGAAAGCATCACGGTCGGCGTGGCGGTGGTCGACGAGGAGGGGACCGTCAGGGTCTGGAACTCGGCCATGGAGTCGCTTTATGGGCTGGCCCGGTCGGAGGCGGTGGGCAAGCACTTGGAGAGCCTGCTGCCCTCCGAGTTGACCAGCGCCATGAAGAGGCTGCTGGAAGGCAGCCGCTGGAGCGTTCAGGCAACGCGGCACCTGTATAAGACGCATTTGCGCAACCATCAGCAGCGCGAGCTTTTGGCCAACGTCACCATGACGCCTTTCGTGGGCCGCAGCCAGGCCGATGCCGGCCTTTTGATCCTGTTTGAGGACATCACGGAAAAGAGCCAGTTGGAGAGCCAGCTGCTGCAGGCTGAAAAACTCAGCTCGATCGGCCTCTTCGCAGCCGGAGTGGCGCATGAGGTCAACACTCCCCTGGCCGGGATCTCAAGCTACGCTCAAATGCTGCTCCAGCAGACCTCTGCGGACAACCCTCACTACGAAATGCTGCGCAAGATCGAACTGCAGAGCGTCCGCGCCTCACGGATGGTCAACAACCTGCTCAACTTTGCCCGCGTAACCGACTCAGAGCTGGCGGAGGTCAATCTGAACAACATGATGGTGGACACCGTCTCATTGCTGGAGCACCAGTTCAAGCGAAGCCGAGTGGACGTCCACGTCGACCTGGATCCTTACCTGCCCAAGACCTTGGGCATGGGAGGCAAGTTGCAGCAAGTTTTTATGAACCTGTTCCTGAATGCCAAGGACGCCATGCCCGAAGGTGGCCGCCTGGATATCAAGACGGCCCTTCAGGACGGCAAGGCAGTCATCCAGGTCCGCGATAGCGGAACCGGCATCGCCCCGCAAGACATCCAGAAAATTTACGACCCCTTCTTCACCACCAAGGATGTCGGCAAAGGCACCGGATTGGGGCTCTCGGTTTCTTACGGCATCATTCAGGATCACGCCGGCCAGATCGACGTCCGGAGCCAACCTGGCCGAGGCACTGCCTTCACCGTGCAGATTCCCATCAAGCGGCTACAGTAGGGAATTCGGGAATCACACGTCACTTCAGGGGTTGAATTGAGCAAGCCACCCAATATTCTTGTCATCGATGATGAAGAAGTGATGCGCGACGTAGTCACGCGCCTGCTTGAAAAAGACGGTTATCGGGTTGTGGCCGAAGCGACCCCGGAGGCGGGATTGCAGCGCTTTCGAGAGGGGTCCGCCGACTTGGTTCTGCTGGACTTGATGCTCCCCGGCCAAGATGGCCTCCAGACACTCAAGGATCTCTTCGAGATCGATCACGAGGCGGTGGTTGTCATGATGACGGCCTACGCTTCGATTGAAAATGCCGTCGAGGCCACCAAGTTGGGCGCTTTTCAGTTCGTCACCAAGCCCTTCAAGAATCAAGAGTTGCTGCTGATCGTCAAAAATGGCCTGGAGAAGCGCAAGCTTTCTGAGGAAAACCGGAATCTGCGCCGCACCCTCAAGGAAAAGTCCGCCTTCAAGAACATCATTGGCAAGAGCGATCAGATGCAGAAGGTTTTCGAGCTGATCCGCCAAGTCGGACCCGGCAAGAGCACCGTCCTGATCCATGGCGAAAGCGGCACCGGCAAGGAATTGGTGGCCAAGGCGATCCACACCTGCAGCCCTCGGGCCAATGCCTCCTATGTGGCCGTCAACAGCGGCACCATTCCGTCCACATTGCTGGAAAGCGAGCTGTTCGGGCATGTCAAGGGCGCTTTTACCGGCGCCACAGCCACCAAGAAAGGGCTCTTCGAAATCGCCGACGGCGGCACCCTTTTCCTGGATGAAGTGGGCACCATTCCCCTGGAGACCCAGGCCAAGCTGCTGCGAGTGATTCAGGAAAAGGAGTTTCGCCGAGTGGGGGGGATCGAAAACAAGAAGGTGGATGTGCGGATCATCGCAGCCACCAACATCAACCTGCACGAGGCGGTGGCCAAGAGCGAATTCCGGGAGGACCTCTACTATCGGCTCAACGTGATCGCCATTCACCTTCCGCCCCTGCGCGAGCGCCGCGATGACATTCCCCTGCTGGTCGACCATTTTGTGCGCCACTTTTGCAAGGAGAACGGAAAGCCCATCTGCAGCATTGAGCAGAACGCCCTGCGCTTCTTGATGGAATACAGCTATCCGGGCAATGTCCGGGAGCTGGAAAACCTCGTCGAGCGCGCTGTCGTACTGGCGCCCGAGGGCGGGAAGATCGATCAGTCCTTGCTGCCTCCCGAACTGCTCAAGGCCTCCACCAGCAATCACGTTCAGTTCGAACGCTTGGACGAGGGCGCTTCGCTGAAGGAGCTGGTCCGGGAATTCGAGAAAAGCCTCATCGTGACAGCCCTGAAGAAGACCGAGTGGAACCAGAAAAAGGCGGCCGGCCTGCTGCGCGTCAACCCCACCACCCTCAATGAAAAGCTCAAACGACTGGAGATCACGATTCCCTGAGCGGACAGTTTCCAGTTCGCGGTTCGCAGTTCACAGTTCACAGTTCAGATGGTGGGGGGAGCAGCTCCTGCAGGCATCAGGCTCCGCATTCCAAAATCTGCCAACTGCCAACTGCGAACCGACTACCGCTGCCACCAGGTCAGGAATACGACGGTCAGGTCAAAAAGCCCGTGGGCGCAGACGGGTGCCGCCAAGTGGCGCCGCCAAAGATAAAGCAGCCCAAAGATCAGGCCCAGGAATCCGGCGCCAATGGCCCGATCGTAGCCCTGGGACACGTGCAGCAGCCCGAACACGACGCTCCAAACTGCCAGGCCTGCCCACACCCCTCCCAACCCGTTCTTGAAGCGCTCCAAGATGAAGGCCCGTTGGATTTCCTCCTTGAAGCCTCCTGTCAGCAGGCTGGAGGCTGAGAACAACGCAACATCTTGGGGAGTTTGGATCAGTTCCAGCAGCGGATTGGGGCCCGAAGCCAGACTCGGGAAAAGGCGGGAGACAGTCGAGATGCTCAGCCATGTTGCGGCGAACAGCAAAGGCAAAGCGGCAACGCCGGCCAAGACGCCTTGCACCGTTCCTTTGCCGCGCCAGCCGATTGTTCGCCAGGACTGGCCATTCAAGTGCAGGAGCCCGCCGACAACAGCCAGCGTGAAGATGAAATCGATCATCTGGAAGGCAAAGAACGAACCTGAGCTGCTGAGAGGGCTCTCTGATGAAATCAACGAAATCCAGATCATGCTGGCCAGGAACTGGCCCCACATGGCCACCAGCAATATCTCACAACCAGCCAGAAATCGGGTCATAAGCTTGCGTCCCCAGCCCGGCTGCCGCGATTTTCCCTTGCTCCTTTTCTGTCGGTTTCCGGTCACCGGTTTCCGGTTTCCCGACTCATGCCCGATCGAATGCAGCCCCGCCGACTGTGTCGCCGAGTTTGCGGAAGGCAGCACTTCAGGATGGCACGAATCGACTTCAGGCTCAATTGCGCAGGACAGTCACCGACCGGCCTGCAAGCAAAGAAAAGTTGTTCGCCAAAGTTGAGTTGTGGTAAAGGTGGGCAGGTACGTACAATTGCGGCGTCGGCGATCTGTTGCAGGCTGACCGTTGCCAAGCGGCAAACAACCTATTCGCAATAGTTTCCCAGCCACGAAGAAACTCGATGAAGCAAAGGGAAAGCATCGGGGCTTGCCGAATGCTTCTTTGGAATATAATGCGGCCGCTGAGGAGGTTTTGAAATGCCCAAGGACATCGACGTTGACGAAGGCTATGATGGTGAATATGACGACTACTTGGCCAACGACGATTATGACGACGAAGAGGATGAAGAGGACGACCTCGACGACTACGATGATGACGACGACTACGACGATTTCGACGACGAGGAGGATGACTTCGACGAATATGACGAGGGCTACAACGGAAATGGAGACCTCAGGGGAGGCTCATCCGAGGATCTCGGCGATGCGCAGCCGGAGTACATCCACTAGCCTCCTGTCAAGGTCTTGTGCAAGGAGAAAGGGCGGGAAAACCGATGTTTCTTTTGGGTGCAGCCCTGCAATCCCAAGGCATGGGCTGGTTTTTGACCGCAATTACAGATAGGATATGATACTTCGTCGGGATCTTGGGATCCGTGTCCGGCGAACGCGTGACGCTCAGCAGTGCGTTTTCGATTCGAATTCTAGGAGGATAAAATGCTTCGGCTCAGAGTATTGCTCACATTTTTCTTGACGATCTTGCTGATCGCACCAGTCGGCCTGGCGCAGGACAAAGGCAAGGTCAAGCAGTTGACCCCAACCTACAAGGGATCCACCGGGCTCTTCAGCACACCATTTGCAGACACGTTGCGCAAGGGCGAGCTTTCCTTCACGCTCAACGGTTTTCAGGTTCATCGGGATCCGGGAGACATTTCGATCACTAATTTCCCGATCACCTTCACGCTCGGGGTGACCGATCGGATTGAGGTATTTACCTCCTACGAACTCCACAAGCGGGTCCATGCCCCTGAAATCATCAAGATTCCGCCTCCCGCCTTCGGTCAGCCCGCCCAGTCCTTTTTCAACGACACCCCGCTGCTGAAGAGGTTTTTCGGCAGCGGCACGGGTGACCTGACGATAGGCGCGAAGTTCAATGTGCTCTCCGAGCGCCGCGACCAAAGCTTTGGGCTGGCATTTCAGCCATTCGCCCGCTTTGACATGGGCGCCAGCGACAACCGCCTGGCCCGCGGGCTGTCGCGAGGGGCGCACGATTTCGGCTTCGACGTAATCTTTTCAAAGGACATGCCCCATGGCGGAACATTCACCGCCAGCAGCGGCTTGGTCCTTGCAGGCGATCCGGACGACCCGCGCATCGTCGAACGTCAAAACGAAGTGAACTACGCCGCCGGCGTTTCGATTCCGCTGGGATCGTCCCGTGCTGTGCACTTCATTGGTGAACTCACCGGCACCACCTACTGGGGCGACCGGCCGACATCCATCAGTACAGCCGTCCCCAACGCCAATCCGAGCGCACCTCTGGACGTAATCGTGGGCCTGCGCGGCTTTCCTTCCAGATGGCTGGCCATTTCGGGCGGGTATCTGGGCAACATTTCCCCCACCTTGAGCCGCAACTTCGGGATTGAGCCTACGGATCGCCACGGCTGGTGGGCGCAACTGGCCTTGCAGCGCAAGGTCAACCGACCCCCGACGGTCACATGCTCCCCTCCCACCTCCACGATCATCCTGGGGCAGTCGGTCAACATTACGGCCAATGCCAGCGACTCCGATGACGACAACCTGACCATCACCTGGACAGCCAGCGGCGGAAGCGTCACAGGCCAGGGAAGCACAGCCACCTTTACCTCAAATCAGGTCGGCCAGTACACCATCAAGGCCGAGGTGACCGACCCGGACGGGGCTACAGCATCCTGCTCTTCGGATGTAACGGTCGCCAAGAACAAGCAAGCGCCAACAATCAGCTGCCGGCCTGAAACCTCCAGCGTCGTTCAAGGCGGCTCGGTGACACTGACCGCGTCGGCTTCGGACCCCAACGGCGATGCGCTCAGCTACGCCTGGGCGGTCAATGGGCGATCGGTCCCCAACGACCAGGCCACCTTCGAGTTCGGCACTGCGGGGCGCAATCCGGGCAGGTATACGGTTCAGGTGACTGTCACGGATGTGGACGGTATGAGCGCCAGCTGCCAGTTCACAGTGACGGTCAGCGCCAAGGACAACAATCCGCCCACAGTGACTTTGTCGCTGGACAAGGCTTCGGTCTACCAAGGCGAGAGTGTCCGGGCGACGGCCACGGCCAGCGATCCCGACGGCGATCCGCTCACCTACCGTTGGCAACTGGACGGAAACCGCATCTCCGGCACCTCCTCCACCAACACCATCGACACCAGCGGACTGGCCGGCGGGCCTCACACGGTCACGGTCACGGTCACGGATGACCGCGGCGCCAGCGCCAGCGACAGCAAGTCCTTCTCGGTCACCGAGAAGATCATCGTCCAAAAGCCGCTGGACAACATCGGCAAGGCCAAGCTGGATGAGGTGGCCCTCAAGATGCAGCAGGAGCCTCGCTTGAAGGCGGTGATCACTGGATATGCGGATGACCGCGGCAGCGATGAGTACAACCAGCGGCTCGGCCTGAGACGGGCCGAAGCCTGCAAGGAATACCTGGTCAAGGAAAAGGGCATCAGCGAAGACCGCATTGAAGCCCGCAGCGGCGGCGAGTCCAATCCCATCGGCGACAACACGACAGAGGAAGGCCGCAAGCAGAACCGCCGAGTGGAAATCGAACTCTCCGTTCCCTGAGCCGGTCACTGACTCTCCGGGGCAGAGCCGGGCAGCAGCCTTTTTTCGGGCTGCTGCCCGGCCGGCCTCTGTTCCGGCCTGCTTTCACCATGCACAGACTTCGAACTCTGCTGGGCTTCGCTATCCTGCTTTGCACGGTTTCGGGGCTGGCCGCAGAGAGGCCTTCCCGGATTCCCCATCAAGCCATTGGGCCATTCGGCGGGGACGTCCGCTCGCTGGCGGTCCATCCGGCAAGGCCGGACACCTTTTTTCTGGGCACCGCAGACGGCCAGATCTTCAAGTCAAGAGATGCCGGCCAGAGATGGGGCCGCCTCCAGCCGGGCCTGGGGCGGCGCAATCTGGTGGTCGATAACTTCCACTTCCATCCTCATTCACCCGATGTCCTCTACGCGGGCGCCTGGGAGACCAAGAGCGACCGGGGAAGGCTCTTCGTGACCCGGGACGGCGGATTGCATTGGCAAGAGATCCCGCTGGGCCGCTTTCGCAGCAGCATCCGGGCCATCGCCATCGCCCCAAGCGATCCTTCGGTCATCGCGCTGGGAATCTCTGAGGGGGTGCTGCTCAGCCGAGATGGAGGCTTGAATTGGGAGAGGATCTCCCGAGGCTACCGCAGCCTGCACAACGTCGAGTCGATGGTCTTTGATCCCCACGATTCCCAAGCCCTCTATGTGGGCACTTGGCGCCGAGGCTGGAAGACCCTCGACAGCGGCAAGAAGTGGATCCCCATCCATCAGGGAATGGCTTTTGACAGCGACATGTTCAGCCTCCTGGTCTCACCCGATGACTCCTCGACCCTTTACTCCAGCGCATGTACGGGGGTCTACAAGTCGCTTAATTCCGGGGACAGCTGGATCAAGCTGTCCAACGGCCTTCCCAAGGACGCCCGCCGCACCCGCATGCTGCACCTGGATCCCAACGACTCGCAGACTCTTTACGCCGGCACCACACTGGGGCTTTACCGGACCCGAAACGGCGGGGACAGCTTTCGGGAGATCCTCCCGGATGTCGTTATCAACGCCATCGCGGTCCATCCTTCCAACAGCGACATCGTCCTGGTGGGGACGGATGACGCAGGAATCTTCCGCAGCCGGGACGGCGGCGCCACGTTTGAGCTTTCGAACCAGGGATTCATCCACCGTCAGATCTCGGCGCTGGCCGCATCCTCTCAGGGCAGGGGACGGCTCTTTGCCGCTGTCTCGGCGGATGCCGGGCACGGGGGCTTCTTCCACGCCCAGGAGGGATCGGCGGAATGGACCCGATATAACCAGGGGCTTGACCCATCAGTCGCCTCGGCAATCCGCGCCATTGTCCCCGCATCCACTTCCCCTGAAGTCTTATTGCTGGCCGGCAATGACATTTATCGAGGGGTTCCGGGCCGATCCCCCTGGCGCCCAATCAGGCTGGAAAAGGGGCCGAGGATCCGGGACATGGCATGGACGAACCAGGAAAAAGGCCTTCTGCTGGCATCGGATGAAGGGCTTCACAGGCTGGACCTGAAGACCTCCCGGCTGACCAAGCTCACCATCCCGGTATACAAGGGACCGGTCTATTCGGTGGTGAGCGACCAGGCTTCCCAGACGGCCTTTGCCGGAACCAAAATGGGTGTGTTCGAGTCGGTCGATTCGGGCAAGAGCTGGCAGATCCGGGCTCGGGGAATGCCCTATGTGACGGTGGAGCTTTTGAAGCTGCAAGGCGATCGGCTCTATGCGGCTACAACCGGAGGGCTTTACGTCAGCCATGACCGGGGTCATTCCTGGAAGCTGGCCAGCGGCATCAGCCAAGACACGATTGCAGCCGTCGCAGCCCATGGGGACGCTTCTGCCCCAGCTTTTGCATCAAACGTGCTGGGTGTACTCTTCCGCAGCAGCAACGACGGCGAAGGCTGGAGCCGTGTCGATCTCGGCGCCTCTCCTTCACGGGTGTCGGCACTGCTGCTCACCTCATCGGGATCGCTCTTGGCGGGTACGCTCTCAGACGGCCTCTACCTGATCTCCTGGCAGGGAATGGCCGCAAGCGGCCCGGCGTCTCAGAGCCAGCAATAGCCGACGACCGCCCCCATCAGGCCGACAGAACGGGAGGGGAGCAAAAGATGTGCCAGCCGAACCGGGCATCCGGCCTTTCAGGTCTTGGTTTCCGACTCTGGAGTCCTCTGCCGGTTTCCGGTCTCCGGTTTCCGGTCTCCTGATCGCCGCATTTACGGACGGCAGCACTAAGTCAACCAGAAAAATGCCAGGCCTCTCCTATTCCAGCTTGCTGCTGGTCATTGCCGCCGCAGCCTCCTTGCTGACACTGCTTTACCTGATGCGCAGCCGATGGAGGTCTCAGCCCGAAGGCTTGCAGTCGCTGCTGGAGAATGACCCTCAAGCCCGCAGCGACCTCTACCATCACCTGGTGGTCCCATTGATGGTCTATGAGGAGCGGATCCCGTCTTTTGGACGAATCCTCAAGCTGGTCCTGTCCCATTTTCGGCTGGAGGATTTTGTTCAGGAAAAGGGATTCCGGGAGGCGATGCAGTTTCTCGCTGAGAGCATTTCGCAGTCATCGGAAACGGACAAAGCCGCTGCAGCGATGTGCACAATCGTACGCACATTCCTCTCCAACCCCAACGTGGAATACCGTTGCCGGCCCCATCTCCAGCAGCTGCTGGATCAGTTCTTGGAAGAAATCGAACAGTAGTGCAGTGGCTCCGCAGGGCACTGCGGACACCAAGACGAGAGGGAGAGGGCTCTTTATTTCCTGTGCGCTCTGTGCTTTTCCAGTTCCAGGCGAGGGCCGGTTCCCCGCTCGTCCGGGATGGAAGCGACCCGCGTTTGAGAAATGCGGTCATGCAGGCACCGT
>JANQFM010000300.1 GCA_028277865.1 Acidobacteriota bacterium | reverse complement strand
ATCTTCTCTCCGTTCTCTGCGCTCCCTCTCCGCGCTCTCTGCGGTTTCTCCCCTCTTCTCCCCTTTTCCCGCTCACATAGGCAACGAGCCGCTGGTCCCGAACCACCACCGCTGCCTCAGCAATCCCCGGATGCCCGCTGAGCACCGATTCAACCTCTCCCGGCTCAACGCGGAAGCCTCGGATCTTGACTTGATCATCCAGGCGACCCAGGAATTCCAGGATTCCCTCCACCCTCCAGCGCACCCGATCGCCGCTCTTGTAAAGCCTCTGGCGGCTGGCAAAAGGGTGGGGCACGAATTGCTCGGCCGTCCTGGAAGGGCGATTGAGATAGCCCCGCGCCAGCCCGTGGCCGCCGATGCAAAGCTGCCCAGGCGTTCCGATGCCGACCGGCTCAAGCTGCTCGTCCAGGACGAAGGCCGAGGTGGCGCCCAGTGGAGGTCCGATGGGAACCGTCCCTTGGCGGCTGTCGAAGCTTTGCATGGCAAAGCAGCAGGTGAAGGTCGTTCCCTCGGTGGGTCCGTAGCCGTTGATGAGACGCGTTCGGCCTGTTCGCAAAACCTTCCTGACCTGCTGGGGAAAGAGGACGTCCCCTCCCGCCAGCAGCTGGTTGAGGCGTTGAAGGGGAGACGGATTGCGTTCCGCCATCAGGTGGAAGAGCGGGGCGGTCAGCCACAGGATCGACACTGACTCCTGCACGATCAGCTCGCCCAGCTTCTCCAAAGTGGGTTCCTGGGGAGGGAAGATCGCCAGGCGGGCGCCGTTGAGCAGGCTTGCCCACAGCTCGAAGGTCGAAGCGTCGAAGGAAAGCGGCGCCAGCAGCAGAAAGACATCGGTGGGGCCGATGCGGGCGCAACCCGTCGCACAGGCCAGCCGGACGACTCCCCTTTGCGTCACGGCCACCCCCTTGGGACGCCCCGTCGAACCCGAGGTGTAGGTCACATAAGCCAGCTGGTGCGGCCCCGCCTGGGGCAAGTCGAGCGCATCCAACTGCTGCTGAGAAGGTGTCGGCTCATCCTGAAAACGGTCCATCAGGATTGCCCAGGCGCTGGCGGGAAGCCTCTCGCAAAGGTCTTGGCTGGTAAGTGCCAGGACTGCAGCGGAGTCCTCTAGAATGAAGCTGAGCCGTTGCAACGGAAGAGCGGGATCCAGGGGAAGGTAAGCGCCTCCTGCTCCCAGAATCCCCAGCAACCCTTCAACCATTTGCAAAGAGCGTTGCAGGCAGATTGCGACCACCACATCCGGCCCCACTCCCATCTGCCGCAAGTCGGCTGACACCCGTTCGGCCCTTCCGGCCAATTCGGCAAAGCTCAGCCAGCGGCCCTGAAACGACAGGGCCGAAGAGTCGGGAGTCCGCTGCGCCCACTCACGAAAGAGCGATGCAATCCCCGCATCGCAAGGGTAGGCACGCTGGGTGTCGTTCCATTCACACAGCAGTTGGTGCCGTTCAAAAGGGCTGAGCAGGTCGAGCGCCGTAAGTGCTTGAACGGGCTGAGAAGACAGGCTGGAGGCCAGGTTGACGAAGTGCTGTGCCAGTCGGCGGATCGTACAATCGTCGAAGAGGTCTGCGTTGTATTCCAGGAAGCCGGAAATCTTCTTCTCGCGTTCGGCCAGTTCCAAGGTCAGTTCGAATTTGGCCTCGCGGGTTTGCAGTTCCTGGGGGAGGATCTCCAGATCGGCAACCTGAAGGCGCGAAATGGGGACATTGTGCAGCGTAAAGGCGACCTGGAAGAGGGGCGTCCGGTCAAGGCTGCGCTGGGGCGCAATCTCCGCTACCAGCCGCTCGAAAGGAACGTCCTGGTTGGCCTGGGCTTGCACAACGCTCTCGTGAGTTGCAGCCAGGTGATCTTGAAAGTTGGCCTCGCCGTCCAACCGGCAGCACATCACCAGAGTGTTGACGAAGCAGCCGATGAGCCCTTCCGTTTCCAGCTGGTGCCGTCCCGCCACGGTGGTGCCCACTGCAATGTCCCGGCTGCCCGTCCAACGCCCCAGCAAGACTTGGAAAGCGGAAAGCAGGAGGGTGAACAAGGAGGTGCCTTGGCGGTGCGCCAGGCGTCGGCAGGCCCGTGTCAGTCCCTCCTCGAAAGCGAGTTTGCGGCGGACGCCCCGGCTGGACCGCCGAAGCGCCCGAGGACGGTCCAAGGGAAGTTCCAAGCTCGGGGGCAGGTCTTGAAGGCGGTCTTTCCAGTACTTCAGCTGCTGTTGAAAATCCTGATCCGACTCCCGGTGCCGCTGCCAATGAGCATAGTCGGCGTAGCGGATGGGCAAGCGAGGAAAGAGAGGTTCCCGGCCTTTGCAGTAGGCCTGGTAGGCTTGCCCCAACTCGCGGGTCAGCACTTCGGCCGACCATCCGTCGCTGATGATGTGATGCATGACTGCCAGGGCAAGGTGCTCCTGATGGCTCAGCTTCAAGAGCAGCACCCGCCATAGAGATCGGCGGCCCAGGTCCATTGGTCTTTCCAGCTCTTGCTGAGCCAGCATTGCGGCCCATGCCTCCGCTCGCCGGCCCTCCAGTCGGCTCAGGTCGACCAGGGGCGCAATCAGTGCAGCCGACGGCTCGATCGACTGATGCGGGATGCCCTTTTTTTCCCCGAAGACGGTTCGCAGGCTGTGCTGGCGGCGCGCGATGCGGCTCAGGCTGCGGGCCAGGGCATTCAAGTCCAAGCGACCCTTGAATCGGAGAGCCCATGGAATATGGTAAGCAGTACTGCCCGCCTCGAACTTGTCGATGAACCAGAGGCGTTCCTGGGCGTAGGACAAGGGGAAGAGCCCGGCTTCCGATTGGCGGGAAATCCGGTGGGGGCGGCTCTGAGCAGCCCGCTTTCGCAGCAGGGATTCCAGCCTCTTGCGCTGCTGAGGCGCCAGCTGAGCAATGCGTTTCGAGAGGTCGGACATCCAACACTCCTATCCCTTGCGGGCGATTCTAACTGAACCACCACAATATGCACACCGTAAAGGGGAACCCTGGGAGCTTCTGCCACGGAGGCACAGAGTACACAGATGAAGAAACAAAGAATGCTTGTTGCTCTTCTGTGGCTTAGCTTGGGCTTTTGTAAACGCTAATTTCCCAGGCCTTTCTGCATACTTTATCCAATCTTGATTTTTGGTTCCATAAAATACTAAGATTTACGATGCGCAGAGAGTTGGAAATCCCATCTGTTGATCGGGTTTTTGGGTCGAGATGTCAACACTTGCAGGCCTGGGGAAAGCCCTGTCCGGAACATATTTCCAGGCCGGGAACGAGGCCTTCCATTCTCCGGAACCGGGGATATTTTGATGGGTAAAAAGCCTGTGCTGAAAGCGGTCGAGCGTCATCGGGCGCTGATGGAGTTCAACGACTCCCGCGGCATTGAAGAGCCGGACCGGTATGTCCAGCAATCCTTCGAGCGGAAAGCGCAGCGGACTCCTGATGCGGTGGCCATTGTTTTTCAGGATGAGGGAGAGGCTGTCCACCTCAGCTATGGGGAATTCGATGCGCTGGCTGGAGTTATTGCCGACGATCTGCGGCGGTGCGGGGTGAGGGCTGAGGTTCGGGTGGGGATCTTGATGCGGCGCTGCCCGGAGATGCTCTGCGCCTTGTTGGGAGTCCTCAAGGCGGGGGGATGCTACGTTGCGCTGGATCCGGCTTATCCGCAAGAGCGGCTCGATTTCATGTTGGAGGACAGCGGGGCGCGGTTGCTGCTGACTCGGGGGGAGAGCAGAGGGAGAGGGGAGGAACCGCAGAGGGCGCAGAGGAGGGACGCTGAGGGGCGCAGAGAAGAGGGATTGGCGGAGAAGCTGGCTTATGTCATTTACACCTCTGGTTCGACGGGGCGTCCCAAGGGAGTGGCGCTGACTCACCGCAGTGTGGCGGCGCTGCTGGGATGGGCTCGGGAGGCGTTTTCCAAAGACGAACTGCGGCGGGTTCTGGCGGCGACCTCGATCTGTTTTGACTTGTCGGTTTTCGAGCTTTTCGTGACTTGGAGCCGAGGCGGGACGGTGGTGCTGGCTGCGGACGTCCTGCAACTGACATCGGTGGGGCGTGAAGAGCGCGTGACGCTGGTCAATACGGTTCCTTCGGCGCTGTCGGAGCTGCTGCACCAGTCGGGCCTGCCCTCCTCGGTGCGAACGGTCAATCTGGCGGGAGAGGCTTTGCCGGCGCCACTGGTCGAGTCCCTTTACGCTCAGGGGACGGTTGATCGGGTGCTCAACCTCTACGGGCCTTCCGAGGACACGGTCTACTCCACCTGGGGAGTAATGGAAAGGGGCAGTGAGCGGCCTCCCATCGGGCGTCCGCTGCCCAACACCCAGGCCTACGTGCTGGACGCCGAATTGGATCCCCTGCCGGTGGGTGAAGTCGGTGAGCTGTGCTTGGCAGGCGACGGCCTGGCACGGGGTTACTTGGGACGGCCGGCCCGCACGGCTGCTGCATTCATGCCCGATCCCTTCGGCCGAGAAGCGGGAGGGCGGCTTTACCGGACGGGGGATCGGGTTCGCTGGCTGCCCGACGGGCAATTGGACTTTTTGGGGCGCTTCGATCACCAGGTGAAGCTGAGGGGCTTTCGGATCGAGCTGGGCGAAGTCGAGGCGGCTTTGCTGCGTTGCCCTGAGGTGGCTGAGGCGGTGACGGCGGTTCGGGATGGGCGGCTCGTTGCCTACGTGAGCGGGAAAAGGGGAGAAGAGAGGGAAAACCGCAGAGAACGCAGAGGCAGAACGCAGAGAGCGGAGAGAAGATCTTCTCAGCGCCCTCTGCGTTCCCTCTCTGTGCCCTCTGCGGTTTCTCCCTCCCGTCTACGCCGCCACCTCAAGCAACGCCTCCCCGAGTACATGATCCCCGCCGCCTTTGTCACTCTCGACCGCCTGCCCCGCACTCCCAACGGCAAGGTGGACCGCAATGCACTCCCGTCTCCATCGCCGCAGCGGAGCGAATTTGCCGCGCCGAGCACTCCGACTGAGCAGACGCTGGCCGAGGTCTGGGCTGAGGTGCTTCAGATCGATCGAATCGGGATCCACGACAGTTTCTTCGCCCTGGGAGGCGATTCGTTGCTGGCCACCCGGATGCTCTTTCGCCTTCAGCAGATCTTTCAGATCGATCTTTCCCTGGGAGAACTCTTCCAGTCGCCCGGCCTGGCCCAGTTGGCGGAAAGGGTGCGAAGCGGATCCAGACCTCTCAAGCCTCCCATCCGCCCTGTGCAACGCACTGAGGATCTGCCCCTTTCCTTTGCCCAGCAGCGCCTTTGGTTTCTGGAAAGACTGGCGCCGGGCAATCCTTTCTACAACGTTCCCATCATTCTGCGCCTGGAGGGCGAACTCGACGTAGCCGCCCTGAGCCTCAGCCTGGCCGCCATCGTCCGCCGCCACGAAATCCTGCGCAGCTGCTTCCCAGAGCGGGACGGCGTTCCGGTTCAGCAAATCCACCCACCACCTGATTCCTTCCCCTTGCCGCTGGTGGATCTGCGAGCTTTGCCAAAAGACCGTCGCGATTCCGAAGGTCGCCGCGTGACTGAAACCGAGGCTTCGCGCCCCTTCAACCTGACC
>JANQFM010000885.1 GCA_028277865.1 Acidobacteriota bacterium | reverse complement strand
ACTGACAACTGACAACTGACAACTGACAACTGACAACTGACAACTGACAACTGACAACTGACAACTGACAACTGACAACTGACAACTGACAACTCAATGATCCGTTTTTCCTTGAGCGATATCGATGGCGTGGGGCAGGGTTTTGAGGACGGCATCGAGTGACTCGACGGCGCCTTTGGGGCTGCCGGGCAGGCACAGGACCAGGGTGCCTGACAGGGTTCCGGCCAGGGAGCGCGAGAGGGCCGCGTAAGGGGTCTTTTCCAGGCCGCGCAGGCGCATGAGTTCGGCCAGGCCGGGGATCTGCTTGTCGAGCAGAGGGATGACTGCTTCGGGAGTCACATCGCGAGGCGCCAGGCCGGTGCCGCCGGTGGTGATGATGAGGCTGATCGTTGGGTCGGTACCCCAGGCGAGGATCTGCTGCTGAATCCGATCGATTTCGTCCGCCACGATGGCCGAGGCGGCGATTGGCCAACCGGCCTTTTGCAGGGATTGCTGCAAGGCTTGGCCGGAGCGGTCCTGGCGCTTTCCGTGAAAGCATCCGTCACTGACTGTGAGCAGGGCGGCTTTCTTGGGAGTATCCTTCAATCCAGGTTTCGCCATCTTCGTAGTGCTCCTTCTTCCAGATGGGGACGCTGCTCTTGAGCTGGTCGATGACGTTGCGGCAGGCTTCGAAAGCCGCGGAGCGGTGTGCGGATGAGACGGCAATAAACACGCTGCTCTCGCCGATTTCCAGGCGCCCCAGGCGATGGACGATGGCCACTTTCGTTCCTTGCCAGCGCTTCAAAGTGCCCTCACGGATGCGCTGCATTTCCTTGAGGGCCATGGGGGAATAGCCTTCATAAAAAAGATGAGTGACCCTCTTGCCTCGGGCGTGGTTTCGCACCACTCCGTCGAAGGTTACTACGGCGCCGGCTTCCTCAGAAGCCACTTTGGCCACAACGGCCTGGGGATCGATGGGCTGCTGGGTGATTTCGACCATGGCTGCTCAGGCGCTCCCTCCGCTGACGGGCGGGAAGAAGGCCACCTCGTCCCCGTCGGCCAGGTGCGTTTCCCATCCCGAATACTCTTCATTGACGGCCACCAACAGGATGGGGCGGTATTGGGCGATGGCGGGAAAGCGGCTTTCCAGGCTGCCGAACAGCTCCGCCACCGTCGCACCCGGCTGCACGTCCATCTCCATGTCGCCCTGCCCAACCAGTTCGCGCAAAGTGGCAAAGAATCGGACGCGGATCATGGAGGGGAGTATACAGTTGTCAGTTGTCAGTTGTCAGTTGTCAGTCAGGGAGGGAAGGCCGGAGACCGGGGACCGGAAACCGGCAGAGGGATCTGACTCCCGGCTCCTTGTGCTTGACCTCGGGTTAAGCTCTTTGACTGCCAACTGCCAACTGCCAACTGCCAACTGCGCTCCTTGACAGCTCGTCGCTTCAACCGGATGATCTCCTCCATGGCAGCGGCGTATTCCAGCATCCAGGGGCTGATCTTTGATTTCGACGGTACCTTGATCGACTCTTATGCGGCTCATTTGAAGGCTTGGCGAGCGACTTTTGGGCATTTCGGGCTGGGTTTTGACGAGGACGAGTTTCGTAGCTGCTTTTCGCCGGATTGGTATCAGGTCTACCGAGCCATGGGGCTGGACAAGCGGCACTGGGATGAAGCCGATTCCTTTTGGCTGGAGGCGGCAGAAAACGACACACCCCAAGCATTTCCCGGTGCCAGGGAGGCTCTGCAGGCGCTTGAGCCAGAATACGCTTTGGCAATTGTCACAGGAGGCTCGCGGCGTCGGGTTGTTCAGGATCTGGAACGGATTTCCCTGTCTGGATTCTTTGCGGCCCTGATCGCCAGGGAGGACATGCCGCGCCCCAAGCCGGCGCCGGACGGGTTGCTGATGGCCCTGCAGCAACTGGGAATTCAAAGCTCTCAAGCGCTCTATGTCGGGGACGCCCGAGCCGACCTTGAAATGGCTCAGGGGCTGGAGATGGCTTTCGTTGGCGTGGACGGGCCTTTCCGGAAGCTGTCCTTCGACGAAAATCAGATTGTTCTTGAAAGCGTGGCACAGCTTCCGATCCTGCTCAAGGGAGGTCACGCAGAGGCGCAGAGGTGCAGAGAAGGCGGATGAGGGGAAGGGAGTCCAAGGCCCAAAGTCCAAGGCCGGCAGAGCTTGTAATCTTTCTGAAGCCCGAAGCCAACCCTCGCCTCGTCTGCCCTCCTCTGTGTCTCTGCGCCTCTGCGTGAAATTCCCGGTTGCTTTCCCATACTTTAAGCGTGCGGTAGAATTCTGAGCGGGCATCTCATTGAGGGAGAGGCAATGGCTGCAACGAGTGTATT
>JANQFM010000846.1 GCA_028277865.1 Acidobacteriota bacterium | reverse complement strand
CCCAGCCTGGAAAACCTCTTCCTGCACCACACGGGAAGGAGCCTGCGCGAATGACCTTCAAGCCCTTTTTGGCCATGCTGGCGCGGGATGCTCATCTGGCGCGGCGCAACTTGATCCCCATGCTCATCCAGACCCTCTTTCAACCCATGCTCTTTGTCTTCATCTTCGGTCAGGTCATGACGCGGGGCGGATTGCTGCCTGCCGAGTACAAGACCCTTCTGCTGCCGGGGATCGTGGCCATCAGCATGGTGCTTTCCGGAATCTGGGCCGTGGCCATCCCCCTGATCGGCGAGTTTCAGTTCAGCCGCGAAATCGAAGACCGCCTGCTGGCGCCCATCCGCATCGAGTGGGTAGCCATCGAGAAGGTGGTGGCGGGGATGCTGCTGGCCTTGGTGGCGGGATCAGTGGTCATTCCAGCGGGGTGGCTGCTGATGGGCACGGGCGCCGAGCTGGATTTCGGACGCCCCCTTTTCCTGGCCGTGCTGTCATTGCTGGTTGCCCTGCTGGCTGCCTCGGGCGGACTGGTGCTGGGCTGCACGGTGGGCCAGACCCAGATCGGGCTGATGTTCACCCTGGTGGTCGGCCCCATGATCTTTTTCGGCTGCGCCTACTACCCTTGGAGCACCCTGGACGGATTCCCGGTCCTGCAGAAGGCGGTGCTGATCAATCCCCTGGTCTACGCCACCGAGGGATTCCGGGGCGCCCTGGTGCCCGCCTCATCCCATCTTCCCCTGCCTGCCGTCCTGGGCGCCCTTTTGCTCTTCGACCTGATCTTGCTGGCCTTGGGCATCCGTCAGTTCCGCCGCAAGGCGATTGGTTGAACCGCAGGCTGCTCTCACACCAACCCTCCCGGCGGAAAGGCGTTGGCGGCTCCGCCACATTTGCCTACGTTTCCACGTCGTTCCAACGCCGATCAGACGCTCCCCTTCTCGGGCATTGGAGACAATGTCTGTCCGCAGGCTGACTTGAAGAAATTCAATTCACAAGTCATGCAGCTTCGATACACGAAAAGCGCTGCGTCCCGATCGTAGTTTCGGCGATGCTCGGCGAACCAGTCGTCCACAAAATTACCCAGCCGGTATGCTCCGCCCCAATCTGCGTTTTCGGTGATCCAAAAGCTGTAGAGATTGCCGGAGCCGAAGTCGCCCGTCATCTCAGTGGCCAGCCATGTCCATAACTGATCGCACGGTATCATGCCAATAACGCCGTAGATGGGATGCCATTTGTTGGCTATGAGATGCTCAAGATCGATGTAAGCCTGAGCCGCATCTCCGGGCGACACCGCCTTGGCGTCGGCGATGTGCCAATCGTTGAAAGTCTCCGTGTTGTAAGAGACGTAGCGGTCATATCGAGCCTTCGCAAATGCCGCTAGCTGGGGATGGCCATCCGCCAAGGCACGCTTTTCTATTGCCTGGTAGTCGTCTTGTGCATGGTGGCAATACACGGCATCCTGTAGGGTGTACTGGCCGTATATGTTCGGATCCAAGTTTCCATTCTTGATGCCCTGGAGGTAGTCTGTACTCAAGGTTTGCTCTGCAATGTCCCGGCATTCAAGCCAGAGTGCCCATGAGATGGAATCTTCAGGCGGTGGCGCCTTGTCGTTGAGGGGGATGGCGGCCAGGGCTTTGTGGCTGAAATCGATTCGCCTCGGGGAACGCATGCTCTTTCGCTTCATTGTCGGCCTCCGAGAACCTGTCTTTCCGAGCCTACCAGGTGAGGACGGCAATGGACTACACAAGCTCGCGCTGCCGCTGCCGTGGGGCACCGATTGCAGCTCGAACTGCGATAGGAAACAGATGCTGCGGGTTGAATGAACAGCCCCGATCACGTCGTCTTCGACCACAATTGCTGGGACTCGAACGCGCCTGGTTTGGAAGCCGGTTTCAAAACTCGTCGTCCTCTTCCTCAGGCCGGAAATCAGTAGACACAAGCTCTTGCCAGGCTGTCATAACTCCCTTGTCCGCTTTGGAAGCTAGAAGGCTTTTGAGAACCGGGCCAGTCTCCGATTTCAGCTCTGGAAACTCCAGCAGCAACATGACTATGTCGCGCCAATCCGTACCAGCTTTGGGATTGCCCCGGCGGCTTTGGTAAGCGATAACTTTGCTGGCAATCAATTCGGCGGGCGTCAAGACAAGCACGTCGGCAACCCGTTGTGAAGCCGGCAACCGTTCCGCTTGCCTGACATCTACCAAATGGCGATTCTTCTCTTTTTGAACCTGATAAAGGCGGTGGCCCCGTCCTCGGGCTACTCTGCGCACCCGGACGGCGATCTGAAAGCGATCAGCCAAATATCGGCGTATTTCCTGAGCCAGTGCAGCAGCGCGTATCGAGAGGAGGTCAATATCCTGAGTCATGCGAGCTTCGTCTACGTAAGCATTGACGGCTTGAGCTCCAAAGACAACTGCATCGTTGCGCCCCTGAAGGAACTCAAGCACTGCATCCTGGATAGTGGCCAGCGGCAAAGGCTCGTGCATGGCAAACTCCCGGAAAGTTAGCGCTCCATCTCCG
>JANQFM010000688.1 GCA_028277865.1 Acidobacteriota bacterium | reverse complement strand
CGAGGACGAGGTGGAGCCCGAGCATGTCAAGGCTTTGCTGTCCGGCTTGAAGGCGATCGACGGGCAGTTGAAGGCCTTGCAGGCAAGCTTTGGGGTGGGAAAGATCGTGCAGGGCGGGCTGAAGATCGTGGTCAGCGGGCGTCCTAATGTTGGTAAGTCTAGTATTTTCAATAGTTTAATGCAAGAGGAGCGCGCTATTGTAACCGATATTCCGGGTACAACCCGAGATGCCTTGAGCGAACGGATTGATATTGAAGGAGTGCCGGCCGAGTTGGTCGATACGGCGGGGATCCGGGAAACAGAGGATGTCATCGAGCAAATGGGGGTGGAGAAGACCCTCCAGCAAGTGGCCGAGAGCAGCATCATTTTGTTCGTTGTGGACGGGTCGGAGGACTTCGGACGGGAGGATTGGAGTGTTTGGGAAGCGGTTGGGGAGACGAGTCCTGTCCTGGTGATCAACAAAATGGACTTGGAGCAGAAAGTGAGTGTGCCGGTTCAGGTCAGTGAGGCTTGCCGGAGCACGGTGCTTGTTTCGGCACGCAGAGGCTCGGGTCTGGGAGAGTTGCACCAGGCGATTTGGAGCGCGGCGGTAGGCGGCGGGGGAGGGAAAGAGGATGTGCTGCTGACGAGCCTGCGGCACCTGGAGTGCGTCCAGGAGAGCCGATCGGCCTTGAAACGGGCGATTCAAGGGTTGGAGGCGGGATTGAGCGAGGAATACCCGCTTTACGATCTCCGGCGAATGCTGCAGGCACTGGGCCGTTTGACAGGAGAGGTGAGCGTGGAAGACATTCTGGGCGAGATCTTCAACACATTTTGCATTGGGAAGTAGTTGAGCCGACTTATTCCCGATCACCCATCAAAATATTGTAGAGGCGGTCGAGTTCCTCGGTGCTGTGGAAGTGGATTCGGATTTGTCCTCTACGGCCTCTTTGACGAATCTCGACCCGGGTTTGGCATCGTTCTTCCAGGCATTCCTGAGCATGCAGGAGATTGGGGTCTGTTCTGGTAGAAGGCGTTTTTTCTGAGGGATTTAGGAGCTTCTGAACCCGGCGTTCCAACTCTCTCACGCTGATGCCCCGCGAAACCGACAGATTGGCCAAAGTGACCTGTTGGCCTCGGTTCAGGGGCAGCAAGGCGCGGGCATGCCCCATGGAAAGCCGGGAGCTGAGGACCAGTTCCTGGACCTCTCGGGGAAGCCTGAGAAGCCGCACCGTGTTTCCGACTGCTGAGCGGCTTCGGGAGACCCGGTCGGCGATCTCTTCCTGTGTGAGCGCGAACTCATCCATCAGGAGTTGATAGGCCTGAGCCTCTTCGATGGGGCTGAGGTCGTCACGCTGGATATTCTCGACCAAGGCCAACTCGACCATCTGCTGATCGGAGACGCTTTGGATAAGGGCCGGAATCCGATCGAGTCCGGCTTGCCGGGAAGCTCTCCAACGCCTCTCTCCGGCCACGATCTCATAGTTTTCTTCCACAGGCCGGACCACAATGGGTTGCAGCACTCCGTTTTCACGGATCGACTGGGCCAACTGCTGCAATGTCTCCGAAGGGAATTGGATACGAGGCTGGTAGGCATTGGGCTGAATCTTCTCGATAGGAATTTGCTGCAATCCGCCGGTTGGTGCGGGGGGCGGGGAAGGAAGAAGGGCGTCGAGGCCTTTTCCGAGCGCTTGTCGTCGAGTCATTTTCGGAATTGCTCTTAGAGGGTTGAGGTTGCGGGTTGGACGGATTGGGTCGGAGGGGCCAGCCGGTCGAGCAGTTCGCGGGCCAATGCCAGGTAGCTGTTGGCGCCGCGGGAGCGGGGATCGTAAAGGAGGATCGGCTTGCCGAAGCTGGGCGCCTCTGCCAATCGCACGTTGCGTGGGATGATGGTCTTCAAGAGATGGTCTCCCAGATGTCCGCTGACAGTTTCCTGAATTTGGTTGGAAAGATTGAGGCGCTCGTCGAACATGGTCAAAAAGACGCCTTCGATTTCCAGGCCGGGATTGAAGGAGGACTGGACGCGCCGGATGGTCCCCATCAAGTCCGATAAACCTTCCAGGGCAAAGTACTCGCACTGAATAGGCACCAGCAGTGAATGAGCCGCCACCAGGGCATTGAGTGTCAGGATGCCCAGAGAAGGCGGGCAATCGATCAGGATGACGTGGTAATCGGACTGCAGGGGCTGCAAAGCCTCCCGGATCCGAAACTCGCGGCGTTCTTCCTCCAGCAGCTCCACCGTCGCACCGATCAGGTTTCGGTTGGCTGGCAGCAGCCAGAGCGAATCCACTTGGGTGGAGTGGATGGCTTGCTCTGCCGAGGCCTCTCCTGTGAGCAATTCATAAACCGATGGATGGACCTGGTTTTTGGCGAAGCCCAGGCCCGAAGTGGTGTTGCCCTGGGGATCGAGGTCGACCAAGAGAACGCGCAGGTCGGCCGCAGCCAGTGAAGCAGCCAGGTTGATGGCTGTGGTTGTCTTTCCGACGCCGCCTTTTTGGTTGGCAATGGCGATGACTTTGGACATCGAAGGAAGAATACCACAGCCGACAGACAGTTGTTTCACGTGAAACAATGCACCCACACCTCGAATGTTTCACGTGAAACAATCAGATCGGCAGGTAACAGGACACGATCCGATTGCGGCTTCCCGGCACATTTTGCCGAGTTCCAAGCCGCATATCGGTGGGTGTCTCCCCGCTGCTGCCATGAAAGCGAATCAAGGGAATGCGCTCTTTCGTGAGAATCCCGGTCAATTCTGAAGAGGGCTTCAGGGCGCGAATCATTGCGGCATCGACCCTTTTCCAGGCCGTGAATTCTTCAGCGGGTGCGTCGAATACTTCGACATCCAAATGGAGTTGGCGGGCAGCTTGGGCGAGGAAGATCGCCTTTTTTCGATTGCTCTCCAGCAAGGCGACTTCCAGGGCCGGCCGGTAAAGCTTGATGGCCAAGCCGGGAAATCCCGCTCCGCTGCCTACGTCGACGATGCGGTGCATGCCCTTCAAGAACTGTTCGTAGGCCCAAAAGGCCTCGAAAAAGTGAAATTGAAGCGCCAATCGGAAATTACGAATCGAAGTCAGGCCAGCCTTGCGGTTCCAGGTTTGCAGCAACAGCCAGTAGTCCCGGACGAGATGCCGCTGCCCTTCGTCAAGGCTGAGGCGGAAAAGCCGCTCAAATTCTGCGAAGTCGGCAGCATCTGAAGAGGGCAGGCTCACAGACGCCCCCGCTCCCGGAGCTTCAAGTGAATGTTGAGGACGGAAACGGCTGCCGGAGTCACCCCGGGAATCCGTGCGGCTTGGCCCAGGCTGACTGGTCGGACACTTCCGAAGCGTTCCTGCATTTCATTGGAAAGCCCTTCGACCCGGCTGTAATCCAGGCTGTCCGGGATGCGCTTCTCCTCCAGTGAGCGGACGCGATCGATGTCCCGTCCTTGCTGGTCGATGTAGCCTTGGTACTTGATCTGGTTCTCCACGGCGGAGCGTTCCTCTCTGCTCAGGGAGATCGATTCGTCTGTCAGCGCCGCCACGAGGTCGTCAAGCCGGCATTCGGGGCGGCGCAGAAGCTGACGCAGCGACACGCCCGCTTCGACCCCAAACTTTCGGCGCAGGGAAGGGTAGGCCGGGGACTGACGGCTCAATCGCCGATTTTCCAGGCAATGGACGGCACGGTCCATTCGTTGCCACTTCTCCTCGAATGCACGGTATTCCTTCTCCTGAAGCAATCCCAGGCGGCGCCCATGAGGCGCCAGGCGACGGTCTGCGTTGTCGATGCGCAGCAGCAGCCGGTATTCGGCCCGCGAGGTGAACATGCGGTAGGGCTCATCCACTCCCCGCGTGACCAGGTCGTCGACCAGGATTCCGATGTAGCCTTCGTGGCGGCCCAAAATGAGCGGTGCTTCTTGCCTGACCGCCAGCGCCGCGTTGATTCCGGCCATCAGCCCTTGAGCCGCGGCCTCCTCATAGCCTGTGGTGCCATTGATCTGTCCGGCGTGGTAAAGGCCTTGCAGGGCAAGGGTCTCCAGGCTGGGCCTCAATTGGCGGGGCTGCACGAAGTCGTACTCCACCGCGTAGCCCGGGCGGATCATGACCGCACCTCCCAGCCCTTCGATGGCCGAAACCATTTCCTTTTGGACCTCGACCGGCAGGCTGGTGGAAAGCCCGTTGACATAAATCACCGGCGACTGCAGCCCCTCGGGCTCCAGGAAAAGCTGATGCTGGCTGCGGTCGGTGAATTTGACAATCTTGTCTTCGATGGAGGGGCAATAACGCGGGCCGAGCCCGACGATTTCACCGCCGTACAAAGGACTTCGATAAAGATTCCTTTCGATTATTTCATGCACATGAGGATTGGTATAGGCGATCCAGCAATCCAGTTGATCGAGCAGGGGCTTGCGGCTGCGAAAGGAGAAAAATACCGGATTTTCGTCACCCGGATGGGCTGGAAAGCGGTCT
>JANQFM010000682.1 GCA_028277865.1 Acidobacteriota bacterium | reverse complement strand
GGCGGCTTTCCGCCAGTCGCCTCAAACGGATTGGAAGACCGGAATTTCTGGTTCCTGGGCTACGAACAAACTTACCTGGAAAGGGACTTGCGCAGCCTGACCCAAGTCGGAGATCTGGTGGTCTTTCGCAATTTGATGAAAATCGCGGCCCTGAGAACCGGCAATGTCCTCAACCAAAGCGATCTCGGCCGGGACGCCAAGCTTCCCTCGAGTACCGTTTCTCGCTACTTGGGGCTTTTGGAAACCTCTTGCCTGTTTACCCGGCTGCCGCCCTACCTGTCCAGCCGCAGCAGCCGACTGATCAAGTCGCCCAAGCTGTTTGTCTGTGATTCCGGCCTGGCCTGCCATTTGTGCGACGTGGACGATTTGGGGCCGCAATCCGGCGAACGGCTCAGGGGTGCTCTCTTTGAAACCTACGTCTATCAGAACTTGGCTGCCCTGGTTGGCAATTACCTGCCCAATGTCCGAATCGGCTACTGGAATGTACAGGGCCGGCACGAAGTGGATTTTGTTCTTTACACCAGCCGCAGGTGTATTCCAATCGAGGTCAAGGCGGCCACCCGCTTCGATGATGACGATCTGTCCGGCTTGAATGCCTTCTCCAAAAGAACAAAGGCCTTCCAAGCAGGGATCCTGGCCTACAATGGGACGGAGGCTTTCAGCCTGGGAAACCGACTCTTTGCCGTACCGTTGGGGCTTCTCCTCTCCTGAGTCGCAACACAGGGCTGTCCGTGCTTTGCGAGTTTTGGCGGGCCGTGTTACCCTCCCCACTCCATGATGGTCCGGCTTGCCTACTGGCTGGTTCACCTGCCGCTGCAGTCGTTGCTCCTGTTGGCATTCGCCTTAGCAGACCTTTGGGGCCTGCTGATCCTTCCATTCAAGAAGCTGCGCCGCCCCAAAAGCTTTGCAGCCATACCCGAGCCTCGGCGCTGCTCGGTCATCGTCCTCAATTGGAACGGTCGCCGCCTGCTGCAAGAGAGCCTGCCCGCCCTCAAGCGGGCTGTCGAATTCGCCGGCGGAGAGCACGAAGTTCTGATAGTAGACAACGGGAGCGAAGATGACAGCCTTCAGTGGCTCGAACGACATTTCCCCGAGTTCCAAGTCTTGGCGTTGGAGCGCAACCTGGGATTCGCCCTAGGGAACAACCAGGGCGTGCAGGCGGCCAGCCACGACATTGCGGTGCTGCTCAACAACGACATGATTGTCGAGGAGGACTTCCTGCCTCCCTTGCTGGAAGCCTTCGGGGATCCGGAATTGTTCGCCGCCTCGGCCCAGATTTTCTTCCCGGAAGGCAAGCGGCGCGAAGAAACAGGCAACACCCAAGGTCGACTGCGCAAGGGCTTTCTGGAGTTTCGCCACGACCCGCTCGGAGAGGCTCATATGAAACGGGGCTGTTTGCCCGTCCTGTGGGGCGGCGGCGGATCCACCGCCTTTCACCGCGGCAGATTCCTGGAACTGGGCGGATTCTCCCACCTCTTCTCGCCCGTATACGTCGAGGATGCCGATTTGAGCTACCGGGCGTGGCGGCGGGGCTGGAAAGTGGTGGTTGCGGCTCGCAGCCGGGTGCTGCACAAGCATCGCAGCAGCAGTTCCAGCCGCTTCAGCCAAGCCCAGATCCGGGATCTGATTGAAGAACGCAAGCTTTGGTACCTGTGGAAAAACTACCCTGTCAGGGAGCTTGCAGCTCACTTCGCCCTTTTTGCCGGCCACCTGGGGAAGGCGATTTCAGTTTCGGCTTATTGGCGCTCGCTGCGTAAGCTCCCTCAAGTGCTCTGGCTGCGGCTGGTCGAGGCGCCCTGGGTTTACAGCCATCCTCAAGTGATGAACTGGATTCGGTGCCCGGCCCACTATCTGAACCACTTCCATCCCAACAGGGCGAAGGAAAGCTGCAATCCCGACTGTTTGCGCATCTTGATCGTCAGCGCCTACTTGCCCCACCTGGGCTACCATGGCGGAGCTGGGCGCGTATTTCAGCTTTTGCGCCAAGTAGCCTCCAAGCACCAAATCAGCCTGGCCTCCTTCGTCGAGTCGGCCCAGGAAGCGGAAGAGGCGCACCAGGCAGCACCCTTTTGCCATCGCATCGAAATCCTCCGACGAGGCCGGTACACTCCCGTTTCATTCTTTCCATACGAGCCGTTCGAGGAATTCAACTGCCCCCGAATGCGGCTGTTGCTGGAGCGGATGCTGGCCGAGGAGGATTACGACTTGGTCCATTTCGAGTGGACCCAGATGACTCAGTATTCCGACCTGTTCCCCCACACTCCCAAGCTGATGACCGAAATCGAAGTCAACTATGCTGCCCACTACACCCAGGTGCGGGTCGAGCCCCATCCGCTGCGCAAACTGAGGCGGCTTTACAACACCTTGCAAACCTTCTACCGGGAGGTGGAGATGGGGCGCAAGGTGGACCGCGTCGTGTGTGTCACGGACGACGATCGGGACTACCTGAATGGCTACCTCCCCCCCAAGAACCTGAAGGTTGTGAACACAGGCGTCGACACCCGCTTTTTTGACTTCCGGGGCGA
Source organism: Acidobacteriota bacterium (assembly GCA_028277865.1). Classification (GTDB taxonomy): domain Bacteria; phylum Acidobacteriota; class UBA6911; order RPQK01; family DATIPO01; genus JANQFM01. The sequence goes on along the minus strand of JANQFM010000682.1, from coordinate 462 downwards.
GGAAAGAATCGAGAAGGGCCACATCGTCTTTGTGGGTGCCTTTCGCCACGAGCCCAACTTGGACGCCATGCAGTTTTTCTGCAACCAGGTCTTCCCTCTGATCTTGCAGCAATGCCCTCAGGCGCGCTTTTCCATCGTCGGCTCCTCACCCCCGCCCCAGATCCGTCGGCTGGGCGGGCATTCCCGAATCGAAGTGACCGGATATGTGGAGGATCTGCGAGATTATTACGAAAGGGCTCAGCTGGTGGTGGTGCCGCTGCGCACGGGAGTGGGGATTCGGGGCAAGGTTCTGGAAGGATGGTCCTGCGGCAAAGCCATGGTGGCCACCCGTCTGGCCTGCCAGGGAATCCGGGCCGATCATGGCGAGAACATCCTAATCGCCGATCGTCCGCAAGACATCGCCCGTTGGACCGTCTCGCTACTGCGCCATCCCGAGTTCGCGGCCCAGCTGGGCCGCACTGG
>JANQFM010000670.1 GCA_028277865.1 Acidobacteriota bacterium | reverse complement strand
TCGGATTGAACTGTCCAGGTCAGGTCAAATTTGGAAAGGCGCATCGGCATTGGCAGCATTTCCGCTTGCAAGCCAGGCAGATCCAATCGTGGTTGGGGAGCGTTTTCCAGCGAAAAGAGCACCCGAAAAAGCGGCGGGTGCCGCAGGGAACGCTCCGGCTGCAGCTCCTCCACCACTCGTTCAAAGGGCACTTCGCTATGGGCAAACGCTTGCAGAGCCGTCTCGCGTGTCTGCTGCAGCAGATGGGAGAAGCGAGTTGCGCCACTGTGAGCCAGCCGCGTACGCAGCACCACGGTGTTGACGAAAAGGCCGATCAGGTATTCCGTCTCGGTGTGGCTGCGATTGGTCACGGGAGTCCCCACCGAAAGGTCGTCCTGACCGGAGTAGCGGAAGAGCAAGGCCTGAAAAGCCGCTAGGAGGGTCATGAAAAGCGTGGCCTGATGCTGTCGGCTCAATTCCTGCAAGGCTTGGCCCAGTCGCTGCGGCCACACGAAATCGAGCGCAGCGCCCAGGAAATCAGGATCAGCAGAGGCCGGCCGGTCAGTGGGCAGCTCGAGCATCGGTGCGCCATCGAGCTGCCGGCGCCAGAAATCCACCTTTAGCTCCATCCGGCGGCCTGGCATACGGCGACGCTGCCAGTGGGCATAGTCGGAGTAGCGGGGGAGAAGTTCGCGGTTCGCAGTTCGCAGTTCGCAGTCGGCAGAGGTGCTCTTCTCCCCTTCCGTACTGGCAACTGCCTCGTAGACTGCAGAAATCTCGCGGGTGAGGATTCCCATCGACCAGGCGTCCGCGACGATGTGGTGAAGGCTGACGAGGAGGATGTGCTCCTGAAGGCGGGAAGAAGGGATCAGACACAGCAGGGCGGTGCGCCAAGGGGCGGCTGAGGAGAGCTCGAAGGGACGAGCAGCTTCCTCTTCAGCCAGGCGGAGGCGTTCGTTTCGGCATTGCTCGGGGTTGAGATCGCTCAGGTCGATGAGGGGTAATTCAATCGATTGACTGTTCACCACTTGCAGGACGGGCTCTCCGTCCTGACTGAGGAAGCGGCTGCGCAAGGGTTGGTGGCGTTGTGCAACAGCTCCGAAAGCGGCTTTCAAGGCCGCAATGTCCAGTTCCCCTCCAAGGCGCAGGGCCGCCGAGAGGTTGTAAAGGGGACTTTCCGGTTCCATTTGACAGAGGAACCAGAGGCGCTGCTGGGCAAAAGAAAGCGGGGGTTGACCGTCAAAGGGGAGCAGAGGCTCTTCTTCTCGCTGGACGGCACTTTCAATGGATGCGGCCAGATCGGGTAGCTGCGGACACTCGAATATCGTCCGAACCGGCAGCTCGACTCCAAAGGCCGTGCGCAACCGCGAAGCCATCTGAACGGCCAGCAGCGAATGCCCGCCTTGCTCAAAAAAGTTGGATCGCCTGCCTGGCGAATTGACCTGGAGCACGTGGCCCCAGATCTCTGCCAGCCGACGCTCGGTTTCCCCGACCGGCGGCTCATCGTCCATAGTTGCGCCCCAAGAGGAAGGCCGAGGCAGCCCTTGCCGGTCCACTTTGCCGTTGGGAGTCAGAGGCAGCCGGTCCAACTCGACAAATGCCCCCGGAATCATGTAGCTGGGGAGGCGGGCTTCGAGGTGGCTGCGAAGAGCTGGGGGAGAAACCGCAGAGGGCGCAGAGAGAAGACGCAGAGGATGCCGAGAACTCTTCTCTCCCCCACTCTGCGTTCTGTCTCTGCGCTCTCTGCGGTTATTCCCCTCCCCCTCTCTTTCTCCCAGTCTTTGCACCAGGTACGCCGCCAACCGTTTCTCCCCTGCGCCCTCCTCCCAGACCCGCACCACTGCCTTTTCAACCTCGGGATGCTCTTCCAGGAGAGCCTCGATTTCGCCCAATTCCACCCGGAAGCCGCGCAGTTTGACCTGATGGTCGATGCGCCCCAGGAATTCCAGATCCCCATCGGGTCGGTGGCGGGCCAGGTCTCCAGTTCGGTAGAGGCGTTGGCCGGGTCGGTCGGAGAAGGAGGAGGGGACGAACCGTTGGCCAGTTGCGGAGGGGCGGCGGTGGTAGCCCCGTCCCAGCAGCGAGCCGCCGATGAACAGCTCTCCCAGTGCGCCGGGCGGAACCAGACTCCAGTGACGGTCCAGCAAGTAAAGCTGGACTTGGTCCACCGGACGCCCGATCGAGACCTCTCGCCGGTCCCGTTCCCAAGAGCCGCCCGGTGATCCCAACTCGCCGATGGTTGAGATGACGGTCGATTCGGTCAGGCCGTAGGTGTTGACCAGCCGGGGACGCTCCCCGACGCGCTTGCGCCAGGTCACCAGCCGTTCAGGAATGGCCCTTTCACCGGCGATGATCACCAGGTCCAGTGACCGAGGAAGCTCCAGCTCGCCCTGCGAAATGCCGTCCACCAATTCGTGCCAAAAGGCGGTGGGCAGGCTCATCACCGTCAGGGCCCATTGATCGGATCGCCGCCAAAAGTGCCGGGTTGAACTGAGCATCTCGTCCGTACGCAGCACCAGTGTCGCGCCATGCGTCAGGCAAGGGACGATCTCTTCAATGCTGATGTCGAAGCTGATGGAGCAAAATTGCAGCACCCGCTGCCCCGGTCCAATCCGGTAGCGATGAGCGGCCACCCGGTTGTAGTCGGCCAGGGCTTGGTGGGAGATCATCGACCCCTTGGGGCGCCCCGTCGAGCCGGAGGTGTAGATCAGGTAGGCCAGGGAGGCGGAGTCCAAGCTCCAAATCCCCAAGTCCAAGGTCTCAGACAAAGCGGAGATTCCAGGCTCTGAACTGCGAACTGCGAACTGCGAACCGCGAACTCTCCCTTCCGGACTGCCAACTGCCAAATCAAGTTCCAGGACGCACGGGCAGGAAGCCCAGGCATCCTTTGGGAGGGAGCTGTGGGTGAGCAGCACGGGCGCTCCGGAATCCTCAAGCAGCAAAGCGATGCGTTGGGCCGGGTAGTCGGGATCCAGGGGAAGGTAGGCGTAGCCAGCCTGGAGGATGCCGAAAAAAGCGACGATCAGCTCGGGCGAACGGGGCACCAAGACGGCAACCGGCGATTCAGGCCTCAGTCCCTGACCTGTCAACCAGCCCGCCAGCCAGGCGGCGCGGCGTCCCAACTCGGCATAGCTGAGGACGGTTTCCTGTTGCACCACGGCTGCGCGGTCGGGTGCCGCTTGCAGGCACCTGCTGAAAAGTAAAAGGACCGGCAAAGAACGGTGCCCAGCCGAAGTCTCTGTGAACCGCGAACAGCGAACTGCGAACCGAGAAGGAGTGCTGTTCCATTCCAGCTGCAGTTGGTGGCGTTGGGCGGGGCCGAGAAGATCCAACTCGGAGAGTTTCTTTTTGGGATGTTCGACAGCGCTTTGGAGCAGTTTTTGGTAGTAGCCGATCCAGCGGCGAACCGTGCTGGCATCGAACAGGTCGCTGCTGTATTCGGCCAATCCTTCCAACCCCGTCGAGGCCCGTTGCAGGAAAAAGGAGAGGTCGAATTTGGCTGTCCCCGTGTCCAGCGGCGTCGGCTGGGCCTTTAGGCCAATCAAATCGAGCTGGGGCAAGGGCCATTCCTGCAATCCGAAAACGACCTGGTAGAAGGGGTTGCGTCTCCCTTGGCGATCGGGCGCCAATTCCTGGACCAATCGCTCAAAGGGAACCTCCTTGTGGAGGTAGGCGGAAAGCGAAGCCTTGCGCAGGCGTTCCAGCAGTTGCTCAAAAGTGGGGTCGCCGCCAAGGTCCATGCGAAGCACCAGGTTGTTGACCAGCAGTCCGATCAAGCCTTGCAGTTCTTTGCGGTCGCGATTGGCCGCAGGAACACCTACCACCAGGTCAGTCTGTCCGCTCAGGCGGTACAGCAGGATCTGGAAAGCCGCCATCAAGGTCATGAAAAGGGTCGCGCTGCGGCGCTGCCCCAAACGGGTCGACGCTTCCTCAAGCTGGGATGGAATTCGGAAAGGCAGTGTGCGGCCTCGATAGCTGGGCTGAACGGGACGGGGCCGGTCCAAGGGCAGTTCCAGTCCGGCAGGGGCTCCGTCCAGGGTCCGCTTCCAGAACTCGATCTGAGAATCGAGCCAGGCACTTTGAAGACGGTGCCTTTGCCAGAGTGTGAAGTCGGCGTACGGCAGGGGCTGCCGCCGACCTTCGAGAGCCATTCCGCTGCAAGCGGCGTTGTAGCCGGCCTGCAACTCGGATAGGAAGATCCCCAATGAGGTTCCATCGAAGATGCTGTGGTGAAAGGAGAGCAGCAAATCGTGGCTTTCCCTGGCGCAACGCAGCAGCACTGCGCGCATCAGTGGCGCAGAGGAAAGTTCGAAAGGCAGGCGGGCCAGTCCCTGGCCCTGCAACTGCACTTCCAGTTGGGCGCGGGTTCTCAGAGCCGACAGGTCCACAAAGGGCAGGGGCATCGACACTCGAGAGTAGACCTTCTGGAAGGGCTCTCCCTCAAGCTGGGCGAAGGCTGTTCGCAGCGATTCGTGACGCTGGACGGTCTGCTTCAAGCCGCGGCGCAGGGCAATGAGATCGAGCTGCCCCTCCAGGTGCAAGACACCTGCGATGTTGTAAAGCGGAGAGTGGGGCAGCAACTGGTCCAGGAACCAAAGGCGCTGCTGGGCAAAGGAAAGCGGCGGATGTACAGGGCGCTGAGGGATTCCCGAGCCCGCAGGGATGCGGGCGTTCCCCTGAGAACGTCCTTCTTCCAGCAGCCCAGCCATCTGTCGGGGAGTGGGTGCCTGAAAGAGCAGTCCGACTTCAAGTTCGCAGCCCAAAGCGCGCTCCAGCCGAAAAACAGCCTGCAGTGCCAGCAGCGAATGCCCTCCCAGTCGAAAGAAATCGTCTTCGCGCCCTACTCCCTCCAATCCCAAGACATCTCCCCAAACTCCCGCCACCAGCTCCTCTAGAGGCGTTTCGGGCAACCCGCCCCTTTCCGCAGCCCCTGCCAAGTCCGGCGTCGGCAGCGCATTGCGGTCAATCTTCCCGCTCGCCGTCCGAGGCCATTCCTCCATCTCGACGATCAGCGAGGGGACCATGTAGCTAGGGAGGTGGGTTTGGAGGTGGTTGCGCAGGTCGGGGGATTGAACCGCAGAGGACGCAGAGAGAAGACGCAGAGACCGGTGAGAAGACTTCTCTGCGCCTCTGTGCGTCCCCTCTCTGCGTCCACTGCGTTTTCTTCCCTCCGAACTGCCAACTGCCAACTGCCAACTGCCAACTGACTCCCGCACGTATCCCACCAGACGTTCCCCGCACAGCAAGACCACAGCCTGGCTCACCTGGGGATGCTCCTCCATCACCCGCTCGATCTCTCCCAATTCGACCCGAAAGCCGCGCAGCTTGATCTGGCTGTCCAGACGGCCTAAGAACTCGATGAGGCCGTCTGGACGCCACCGGGCACGGTCGCCGGACTTGTAAAGCCTTTCACCGTGCCAACTGCTGAATGGGTGAGGAATGAATTGCCGGCCCGTCAAGGCGGGGCGTCCCAGGTACCCCCGCGCCAGTCCCTCCCCGCCCAGGTGCAGCTCTCCGGGGACTCCCATGGGAAGCGCCTGCAGGCGGGCGTCCAGAATGAAGGCCGAGCTGTTGGCGAGGGGGCTTCCGATAGGGATCGCAGACCCGTCGTCCGGTGCTTGGCGCACGGGGAAGCAGGTCGAAAAGACGGTGTTTTCGGTGGGGCCATAGAGGTTGAGCAGCCTTCCCGGAGGGTCTTGGTTGAGCACCCGCGCCAGCGGTTCCGGCGGCAGCACTTCGCCCGCCAGCATGAGCGAATGGACCTGGGCGAAGGCCGACGCATCCTGCTCTACAATCTGCCTGAAGAGCGAAGGCACCAGGTTGACCAGGCTGACGCCGAATCGTCGCAGTTGGGTTGTCAATCGTCTTGGGGCCAGTTTTGCCGAAGGGGGAATCAGCACCAGGCAGGCGCCCTGCAGCAGAGATCCCCAGATTTCGTAAGCCGAAACGTCGAAAGCAGGGCTGGAAAGCTGCGAAACCCGGTCCCCGGGTGAAATGGCCAGTTCGCCACGGGAATGGATCAGCCGGACGACAGAGCGGTGAGCGACTGCCACCCCTTTGGGACGCCCCGTGGAGCCCGAGGTGTAGATCACATAGGCCGGGGAGTTGGAGGGCAAGCGGTTCGATGAAGAGCACAGACTAGGGTCGTTCGTCCAGGCCGACTCCAGGTCGATCTTGGCAACCGACCCGGCGGGGATGCCAGGCAGCAGATCGCGTCTGCCTGTCAGCGCGACTGCAGCGGAGTCTCGGAGCTGAAAATCGCGGCGGCGGGGCGGCACCGAAGGATCCAAGGGCAGGTAGGCGCAGCCCGATTTGAGGATTCCGATCATGGCTGCGATCATTTCCGCTCCGGCGTCCGCCAGGACGCCCACGGCGGCTTGCGGGCGGGCACCTGCGGACTTGAGCAAGACGGCCAAACGGTCGGCCCATCGGTTGAGGCCTGAGTAGCTGAACTGCGAGTCGTCACCGGCCAGAGCCAAGGAATCGCGCCTGTCGGCGACCTGTGCTTCAAAGAGTTGGTGAATGCAGTCCTGGGCAGGGAAGCTGCTCTGCGTGTCGTTCCACTCCTGCAGTAGATGGTGCCTTTGGCTTTCGTTGAGCCAGGGCATCTGGGAAATCGGACGGTCGGGCTCTTCAATTGCCGCCTTCAGGATCTCCTGAAAGGCTTCCGTCCAACGCCGGGCAGTGGAATCCACGAAGATCCCGCTGTCGTACTGCAGGCGTCCCAGCAGCTCATCCTCGTGGCGGGCCATGGCCAGCTGCAGCTTGAAGGGTGTCGCAGGGGGGGCCAGAGGCCAAGGCGCCAAGTCCAGGGCGCCGATCCGCAGTTGAGGGCCTTCCATCCCCAGAGCCAGCGCTGCAAAGCCTGGCTGGTCCCAGAGCGGACCCTTTTGCAGAGTGAACAGTGCCTGGAAAAGTGGCGTCAGATCGGCCTCGCGCTCAGGGGCCAGGCGGCTGACCAGCCAGGGGAATGGATATTCCTGATGCTCGAATGCGCCCAGTACGCGTTTGCTCTGACGGTCGAGCAGGTCCGTAAAGCTGGGATCGCCTGCAAAGTTGGCCCGGAGCACGATCGGGTTGACGAAATATCCGGCCAGTCCTCCCACATCAGCCCGGTTGCGGCAAGCGGCGGGGGATCCGGTCAGTACGTAGTTTTGACCGCTCAGACGGTGCAGCAGCGACTGGAAAGCGGTCAGCAGTGTAACGAACAGGGTTGCCCCGCGTGAACGGCCCAACTCTTCAAGGCGCTGCGCCGTATCGGGTCCGACCTTGAAATCGATGCAGGTCGACTGTTTGAAGGCCACCGCTTGCCGGTTGCGGTCGGAGGGCAATTCAAGGGTGGGCAGCGGGCCTTCCAGTTCCTTCTTCCAAAAGCCCCACAAGTGGTCCCCCTGCTGTCCCTCCAGGCGCTGTCTTTGCCACAGGCAGTAATCGGCATACTGGAAGGGCAACGGCTTCAAGCCTGCCGGAATGCCCTCCAGCTGTTCCGAATAGAGCTTGCCCAGTTCCTGCAACAGGATTCCCAGCGACCACAGGTCGGCCACGATGTGGTGGACGGCCAAAAGCATCAGATGCTGCTTGTCGCTCGTTCGCAGGAGATCGAGGCGCAGCAAGGGCGCCCGGTTGAGGTTGAAAGGGCGTCTGGCGAGTTGGCGCAGCTTTTCCTGCAGCTGCCCGTTCGTCCAGCCGGATGCGTCGTGCACTTGGAAGGGGATTTCGACGCGTTCGTCGATGCGCTGCTGCGGCAGGCCGTCCTGATCGGTTTCGAAGCGGATGCGCAAGGCGGACTGGCGTCGGATCAGTTCTTGAAAGCTGTGCTGCAGGGCGGGCAGGTCGGCGTCCAGCAGCCGGATCGCTCCCGCGATGTTATAAGCCGGATTCTCCGGATCCAACCGGTGTTCGAACCAAAGCGCCTCCTGGCCGGGAGAGAGCGGAAAGGAGACTTCCGTGCCCTGTGCCGGGATGGGGGCGTCCAAACCGGAACCCGCTTCTCCCATCAGGGCCAAAGAGTCTGAGGAGATTGCAGAAAGGCCGGCGTCCCTGAGAAAGCCGCC
>JANQFM010000247.1 GCA_028277865.1 Acidobacteriota bacterium | reverse complement strand
GTGACGTCGCGGACAAAGAAGTTGGTCTCGTTGCCGGCCAGATCCCATGTCTGGGGCGTGAAGCCCGAGGTGCCGTCCTGCTCCAGGCGCAGGGTGGGGGTGTCGCCGTCCTTGATGTGGACCTCGACCACCGGAGTGGAGGTGCCCAGGCCGATGCGTCCGCCGTCGTCCACGTAAAGCGAATGGCTGGGGGCGCTGGCTTCGATGGTGAAAGGCGTCCGGCCGCCGTCGATGTCGTCGATCGAGAACTTGTTGGCCCCGCCGTTGCTGGAGTCGTTGAAGGTGATCTGCCAGTCGTTGGAGGGGAAGCTGGCCGAGTTGCTGGTGTCCTGGGCCTTGATGCGCAGGTTGTTTTCCTTGAGGCGGAGGGTGTCGAAGCCGAAGGACTCGCCGTTGACGCAGTCTTGGCCGATGCAGGCGCTGCCGTCCACGATCAGGTCGTCGAGAATGACTTGGTCGCGAAAGCTGATGCCCTGTTCGGGAAGGTCGGGAGTCACTGCCATTCCGTCAGCCACGGTGAAATAACCGCTTTGAGTGGAGCGATGAGCCGAAGAGCCGCGGGCTTCGATGGAGGCGCCATTCTCACGAGTCGCTTCAACAATGGGGCTGAAGGTCAGTTCGTAGGAGTAGGTGCCGTCCAGCAGCCGGTTTCCGTAATTGTCGATGAGGTCGAAGTGGACCGCCTCGCCCGCTTCGAAACTTCGCTCGATAACGCCCGATGCTCCCGTCACTCTCAGAGTGGCCCGGCGAAATTCGATCGACGGCTGCCAAGAGATCAAATCGCGGCTGATATCCGTCTGGGCTATCGCATCATCAGCGATACGGTTGGCACCACCCTTGCTGGAGGCAACCGAGAAAGAAACTGCCAAACAGCAGACGATAGCGATCCAAAAAACACGCGTCAAAACTCTCATGGACAAATTCTCCTTCCCTTTAAAGCACCGCAACATGCGGCCTGTTTTCCTTTCTGTGCCTGGTGACCGTCCAGGTTCGATGCGTCGCCTGATCACTGCCAGGCTCGCTCCCTTACTGGTGGCCTCCAGGCAACTATCTCACATGTGAGGCGATTTTCTCACATTTTTTCATTGGATTCGATGATGGTCAGAAGAGCGGTGTATTTGGCACCAAACGTCCAATCCCTAATGCATCCCACCGAATTCCCTCAACGCCATGGCAAATATGTATAGCACAGTCTCGGGTCAAAAAAAAGAAAAATTTGCACTGGGGCAAGAAAGAATCTCGGTAATACAAGGATTGTTGCCTTCTGCAATTGGAGATCTTGTCTCCAGCCCCGCCTCCATGGGGACAAAGGTTTTTCAACGGAATCAAAACTCAAGATACGGTCCCATTCCCGCTTTTTGGTAGGATGATTGCCGTGCCGTTACTGATCAGTCTGTGCGTTTTCTTGGCCCTCAGTTCGCCTCCCGGGCGGGAGCATGGAGACACTCAAAAGGTCTTTGTCGACGCGGCGCGGCGAACCGGGCTGGAATTCCGGTACCTCAACGGCATGACGGGCGAATTCCTGTTGCCCGAGATCACCGGAGGGGGCGCAGCCCTGATCGACTTCGACCGGGATGGCGACTTGGACGTCTACTTGGTCCAGGGCTCTTTTACTGCTACCGACCGAAAAAAGGGCCGACTCCTGTTCCCCTGGCCCGGCCAATCCCCTCCCCGCGACCAGCTTTTTCGCAACCAACTGCAGGAGACCGGGCAGCTGCGCTTTGTCGATGTTACGGCGGCCAGCGGCATCCGGGCCTTAGGCTACGGCATGGGAGCGGCTGCCGGCGACGCCAACAACGACGGCTGGGTCGATCTGTATGTCACAAACTGGGGCGCCAACCAGCTTTGGATTAATAACGGCGACGGAACCTTCCGGGACGCCACGGCCCAGTGCGGCTGCGACGATCCCCGCTGGAGCAGCAGCGCTTCCTTTTTCGACTATGACCGGGACGGCGACCTGGACCTTTACTTGGCTCACTACGTGGACGCCACAGCGCACAACAACCGGACCTGCTTTGCCAAAACCAGCGCCCGCGACTATTGCGGACCCGATGCCTATGCAGCATTGCCCGACCGCCTCTTTCGAAACAAGGGCGACGGCACCTTCGAAGACGTGTCGATCGCCTCGGGAATCCATCACGAGTTCGGCGCCGGCCTGGGCGTGGTCACGGCTGACTTCAATGGCGATGGCTGGGTGGACATTTACGTCGCCAACGACGGCGATCCCAATCAGCTATGGATCAATCGGAGAAACGGCACATTTGCCGATGAGGCTCTGTTGGCCGGTGCGGCGCTCAACCGGGAAGGCAAGCCGGAGGCTGGAATGGGCGTTGACGCCGGCGATTTTGATGGCGACGGCGATGAGGATCTCTTCATCACCCATTTGATGGAGGAAAGCAACACCCTGTACGTCAACCAGGGCAACGGCTTTTTCGAAGACCGCACCATCGAAGCCGGGCTGCATCTGTCCAGCATCAGCTACACGGCCTTTGGCACCGGCTGGCTCGACTACGACAACGATGGCTGGCTGGATCTGCTTTCCCTCAACGGGGCTGTCCGAATCCTTGAAGATTTGGCCCGCCAGGGCGATACCTACCCGCTTGAACAGCCCAATCAGCTTTTTCACAATACGGGCCAAGGCACCTTTGAGGACGCCACAGCCCAGGCGGGAGCGGTTTTCCACTTGGCCGAGGTCAGCCGCGGCGCTGCAATCGGCGATCTGGACAACGACGGCGACAGCGACGTGATCCAGGTCAACAGCAACGGCCCGGTGCGAGTGCTGCTCAACCAGATCGGAAACCGCAGCAATTGGATCGGATTGCGCCTGACGGCAAGCGCCGGGCAAGACATGCTGGGTACCCAGGTCGAGTTGATTGGACCCGGCAAAAGGGTCGCGAGGCGGCGCGCCCGCAGCGACGGCAGTTATTGCTCCTCGAATGATCCGAGGGTGCTGGCCGGGCTGGGGAACTGGCAGGGCCCGGTGACGGCCCGCGTCTTCTGGCCGGACGGACAGCTGGAAGTCTGGCGGAAACTGACGGTCGACCGCTACCATCATTTGGAGCGGGGCAAGGGCGAAAAGGAAGGCCAGGCACTCGGCCAATAGCCGGAAAGCAAGGTGTTGAAGATGGTTCATCTCATCAAGCAAAGCGCCAGGCTGAAATCGCGTTCAACGCCTCAATGGCAACAGTGCCTGATTGCAGCAGTCCTCTCCGCCTGCATCCTGCTGCCCTTGGCCGCCCGCGGCCAGCCTTCAATGGCGGCGGCTCTGCAGGACGTGCGACAGCAAAGCGCTCCCCAAACGATATTTCCACCGCGTGCGGGGCTGCTTCCCTTGCCGCTTCCCCAACTGGATTCCCTGGAGGAGACGGTCCGGCGTCAGCTCGAAGAGCATCAGGATGCTTTTTCCGCAAGGATCGCCCAACCCGAAGGCCTGGCAGATGCAGAGCTGGCGGAGATCTACGGCTCCCTGGGCCAGCTCTACCAGGCCTACGAGCTTCACAGTCCCGCTGAAGCGGCCTACCTGAACGCTTTCCGGCTGGATGCCCGTGAATTTGAGTGGACCTATTTGCTAGGCACGCTCTACCAAAAGACCGGACGCCTTCAGGAAGCACGGCTTTACCTGCTCAATGCACGCCAGTTGCGTCCCGATTACCTGGCCGCGGCCGTGCACCTCGGCAACATCCTCCTTCAAATGAATCAGCCCGCCCAAGCCCGAGCCCAATTCGAATCGGCCCTGCAAATGGATGCCGATTCGGCGGCTGCCCACTTTGGGTTGGGCGAAGTGGAACTGGCCGAGCAGCGACATGTGCAAGCCCGCCGACACTTTGAAGCCGCCTTGGAGCAGGTTCCGGGAGCCAATCGGATTCATTACTCCTTGGCCATGGCCTACCGGGGGCTGGGAGACCTGGAAAAAGCCCGCGCACACTTGCAGCAGCGCGGCATGGTGGGAGTCCGTCCGACCGATCCAGTATTGGACTCCCTGCAATCCCTTCTGCAGGGCGAGCGGGTCTATATTCTGCGCGGGCGCCTGGCCTACCAGGCAAGGAGGTTTCCGGAGGCCGTCCAAGCCTTCCGGAAAGCTGTCCAGGCGGCGCCTCAAAGCCACTTGGCCCGCACCAATCTGGGTTCGGCCCTGGGCCGCCTTGGAGATGACGACGGCGCCATCGAGCAGTACCGCGCTTCGCTGCAGCTCAAGCCCGACAATGCCACGGCACACTACAATCTGGGCGCCCTGCTGCTGAAAAAGGGACAGCGGCTGGAAGCTCTGCGCCACTTCCAGGAAGCCCTCAATGCCGATCCCGAAGATGCCCAGGCCAACCTGCAGGCGGCCAA
>JANQFM010000535.1 GCA_028277865.1 Acidobacteriota bacterium | reverse complement strand
CGCGGCCGGTCAGGACTTGACAGGCCCGTCTGTTATGATCCACCCTTGAAAGGAGGAGTCATAACAGATGAAGGCCGCGCAGTTCGAGGCTCAGGCTCTCGCTAAGCTGTTGCACAAGAAGAAGATCGCCACCATGGATGAACTCAAGGAGGCTCTGGGGACCCAGGTCGCCATGACCGTTTTTCGCAAGCTCAAACAACTCGGCTACCGCAGCAGCTTTTCCCATGGAGGGGCCTACTACACTCTCCAACAGATCCCCGCATACGATGAGCGCGGCCTGTGGCACTGCGGGCCAGCCGGCTTCTCGCGGCACGGGACCTTGCTGGCCACCTGCGAAGCTTTGATCCAGGAGGCGGAGGCGGGCTGCTTGGCCAGCGAGCTGAAGAGCCTGCTGGGGGTCGAGGTCAAGGGCGCCTTGCTGCAGCTTGTCCGCCAGGGCCGCATCAGCAGGAGCAAGGTGGCGGGCCGCTATGTGCACTGCCACGCCCAGCCGGCCCCCCGCACCCGTCAACTGCTGCAGCGCCAAAGCAGCGAGCAGCAGCTCAGTTGGCAGCTTCCCGGCCTGCAGTCCATGCCGGGAAAGCTGAGTCGGGCGCTGGCCCTGTTCGTGAGCCTGCTCAATGAAAAGCAACGGCGGCTGTTCGCCGGGTTGGAAGCGCTGCGCTGGGGGCGCGGGGGAGTGGGCGGGGTGGCCCAACTGCTGCGCATGGACCCGGCCACCGTGGCCCGGGGCCGCCGCGAGCTGCTGGAAGGAAAGGCTGACCCCGAGCGGGTGCGCGCCCCGGGCGCCGGGAGGAAGGCAGTGCAAAAAAAACGCCCCAACTCCTCCCGGCCCTCCAGCGGCTCATGAAGGGGGAGACGGCGGGAGATCCCATGGGGGGAATCAAGTGGACCCGGCGCAGCACCCGCAAGCTGGCCTGGCAACTGGACCGCCAGGGATTGCGGGTGTGTGCCAACACGGTGGCCCGCCTCTTGAAAATGCTGGGCTACTCGCTGCGAGCCAACCTGAAAAAGCTTTCAGGCGGCCACTCGCCTGAGCGCGACGGGCAGTTCCGCCACATTGCCGAACTGCGCCGCCGCTTCGCCCAAAAGGGCTGGCCTGCCGTCAGCATCGACACCAAGAAGAAGGAGCTGGTGGGCAACTTCAAAAACGCGGGCCGGGCTTGGTCGCGCCAGCCTTGCCAGGTCCAATCGCACGACTTCCGATCCCAGGCGGACGGCATCGCCGTCCCCTACGGCATTTACGACCTGCAGGCCAATCAGGGCACCGTCTTCGTCGGCATGTCGGCCGACACGCCCCAGTTCGCCGTCGACTGCATCCAAGATTGGTGGCGCCGCATCGGCCTGCAGCGCTATCCCCAGGCCAGCCAACTCTTGATCCTGGCCGACTCGGGCGGCAGCAACAGCCCCACGGCCCGAGCCTTCAAGCACGGCATTCAAAGCAAGCTGTGCGACGCCCACGGCCTGCGGGTCACCCTGGCCCATTACCCCTCCGGCGCCTCCAAGTGGAACCCGATCGAACACCGCCTCTTCAGCGAAATCACCAAAAACTGGCAGGGGCGCCCCCTGCAAAGCTTCCAGACCATCCTCAACTATATTCGCACCACCACGACCCGCAATGGATTGGCCGTCAAGGCCTTCCTGGTGCGCAAGAAATACTCCAAAGGAATCAAGATCTCCGACCAGCAGATGCGCACTTTGCGCATCGAAAAGCACCCTCAATGGCCCAAACAGCACTATGTCCTCAGTCCAAACTTCTCCACTTAAAAACAGGAAGTTATTTTTGAGCGAGCCCTTAGAGCGCGGCTGAGGCGCGCTCTTGGCTAGCGTAATCCGCCTGAACCGGCTTTCTCGCTGGTTGCCGCAGTGTCCCCGAGCGTGAATTGCGCCACCACTGTCCAAAAACTCCTCTCTCGACAGAAGGCCTGGGGAAAAGCACCACAATTTAAAGAAGATTCCTCCTACAAGCCTCCCACCAGCAAGACTCGATAAGGCTTGGCGAATGTGAACCGGATCATCACAAGGAGAAATCGTTATGTTAAAAGTTGGATTGATTGCTGTCCTGCTGACAGTGCCGATGAGCTTTCCCTGCTTCGCCGAAGAAGGGGAAAAGAGAGATGCCGGCCACCAAGTCTCTCATGAACTGCCTCACTCGCCGAGCAAGATTCATCTGGGATTCTTCGTGGGGGCGGCCACCAACACTCACTCCGAGCACACTGACCTGGCTCTGGGCCTGGATTCGGAATTTCGCCTGCCTCATTGGGGCCATAAGTTCGGTGTGGGACTGATCGGGGAATGGGTCTTTGCCAAGCACCGCGAAACGCTGCTGGCTCCCTCCTTTGTTGTCCATCCGACCGGCGGCTGGAAGGTGCTGTTCGCGCCCGGGGTGCTTTTTGAGGAAGATTCATCGCACCGGCAATTCCTGATGCGAACCGGAGCAGCCTACGATTTTCACGTCGGTTCCAGTTCTTTTTCGCCGACCGTGAATTTCGACATTGTCAATGGCCATCTGACCGTCGTCTACGGATTGACTTTCGGATTTGGCTTTGGCCATTAAACAAATTCGTCATGCACAGCAAACAAGAAAACTTAAGCAAATCGGAGTTTAAAAATGGTCAATCATAGGCGTATTCTTGCCCTTTGCATGGGCATTGTCTTCCTGTCAGCCACGGCTCTGGCCGCCGTCAATCCCCAGCAGGGCCATACCTCGTCGGCGACGCCCCAACTGCCGTCCCCGTCTCATGAGGCGGAGCATTCCGCCCGGGCGCCTCACAAGCAGGAAGCGCAGCTCATGTCATCGGAAGCACATGATGCCGGAGTGGGAAATACTCAGCTCGCATTGGCGGTCCTCCTTTTCTTGGGGGTCTGCGGCATCTTGATCTACAAAAAGTCTCAAATCGAGGATGCAGACGGCAAACGGCTCTCCTTCACGGTCGGGGTTCGCTTGCTGGGATCGTTTGCCGCCGTCCTTCTGCTCATGGTGGCCCTGTCGGTCTACACGATTGTGCAGATGTCACGGATCGGAGTCGAACTGGCCGGCATTGCCGAAATCGACACCCAGGCCGTCAAGTTCACGACCCACCTGGAGACCAGCCAGCTGCAGCAGACTATCTGGCTGGAGCGCGCCTTTCGCTTCGGCGAGTCATCGGCAGCAGAGCAGCGTCAGGCCTTCCGGCATGCCAGGCAGGAGTTTGAAAGGCTTGGGCATGAGGTGGATCAGGCCATTCAAGCGGCCGTCAGCTACTTCAGCGGCGTCCAGGTCCGCGACGGAGATCAGGCACAGACAGTCGGCTCGATTCTGGACCGTATGCAAGAGCTGAGAGGACGTCACAAGACGTTCGAAGAGCACGCCAATGAAGCTTTGACGCTTCTGGCTGAGCAGAGGGTTGCTGAAGCTCGTCGTCTGGAGGGCAGCATTGAGGCTGAGGCGGAACAGTTGGATCACGACATTGTCAAATTCCTGCAAGAGGTGGAACAAAGCACTGTGGAATCGGTCGAAGAGGCAAGTGCTCATGAAGCCTCCGCCCTTTTCTGGATCGCAGTGCTCAGCCTGATCGCCGCCGCAGTCGGAATGGGCCTGGCCTGGATTTGCACCAATTCGATCTGTCGTCCGCTCAGCCTGCTGAGCAAGCTCTCCAGCCAAGTTGCCTGCGGGGACCTCTCCGGCCAGGCCACGATTCGGCGAAGCGATGAAATCGGCAGCCTGGCCTCGGCATTCGAGCGCATGGTCCACAACCTGAAGAGCCTGTGCGAGCAGTTCAACCAAGTGATCGAGCAAGCACGCCGAGGGCAGCTGAGCGGGCGGGCGGACGGCGCCGGGCTGCAGGGCGCCTACGCCAATCTGGTCGAAGGCTTGAATGAGACAATGGAGGTCGTGGCACCCATGGAAGAGGCCACCCAAGTGCTGCACAAGCTTGCCGCAAAAGACCTGACCGCTCGCATGACCGGTGAGTACAAAGGTGACTACAGCGGCATCAAGAAGGCACTCAACAAAGCCGCCGAGAACTTGGATGAGGCGCTCTGGCAAGCGTCACTGGCCTCAAGCCAGGTCAACGGCGCTGCTGAGCAGATCAGTCAGGGAAGCCAATCGCTGGCCAGCGGATCCTCTCAGCAAGCCAGTTCACTGGAAGAGGTGGCCGGCAGCCTGCAGCAGCTGGAGTCCATGGGCACACGCAATTCACAAAATGCCCAGCAGGCGCGCAGCCTTGCCGAAGATGCCCGCGCCGTGGCCGACCGCGGATTTCAGAGCATGTCGCAGCTCTCTGAATCGATCGAGCGCATCAAGCAGTCGTCCGATGAAACCTCGAAAGTGGTCAAGACCATCGACGAGATCGCTTTTCAGACCAACCTGCTGGCCTTGAACGCTGCTGTCGAGGCAGCTCGGGCCGGCGATGCCGGCAAGGGCTTTGCGGTTGTTGCCGAGGAGGTCCGAAACCTGGCCATGCGCAGCGCCCAGGCGGCCAAGGACACGGCCAGCCTCATCGAGGAGGGCGTCAAGAACGCCGACCAGGGGGTTGCCTACAACCAGGCGGTCCTGGAAAACTTCGGGGAGATCAAGGAAAAAGTCTCTCAGGTCAACTCGGTCAATGAAGAGATCGCTGGTGCGTCCGACCAGCAAAAAGAGGGCGTGACGCAGATCAACCGGGCCGTGGAACAGATGAACCAAGTGACCCAGCAGACCGCTGCCAACTCCGAAGAATCGGCCGCAGCTGCCCAGCAGCTCAGCGGCCAGGCCGAGGAGATGAGATCCCTGGTGGGCCGTTTCCAGCTCAGTCAGCAAGGGTCTGTGGAAGACTCGCCTTTGCCTGGCACGGCAAGAAGGACTCCTCTCCAGCAAAGCACTGTGCAAGCGCCTCCTCCCAAGGTGAACGGGGCCGCCAAGGCTCTGGATGGCGACGAAGCCCGCCTTTTGGCCGCTTTCTGAGGGGGCGGAAGAAATCGAATCGGGAGGCTTCACTGGGCCGCCGCCGGGCTT
>JANQFM010000230.1 GCA_028277865.1 Acidobacteriota bacterium | reverse complement strand
TCCCCCGCAGCGGAGGAGGCTTCGACATGACGGGTGATCTGACCGTCAAGGGGGTCACCAAGCAAGTGACCTGCCGCATGGAGGCGCCCACCGCCATCTTGCGGGATGATCAGTCCAACCTCGACATGGTCGGATTCCGGGGCAGCATGACGATCGACCGCCGCGACTTTGGCTTGTCGGGAATCCCCCAGATGGATGCCCTCTTCCGAGGCAGTCCGCGAGTCTCCAATGAGGTGCTGGTACGCTTTTCCTTCGGTGCCTTCCGCTACACTCTTGACTATCTGGAAGCCAGGTTTCACAGCAAGTCCCAGGACGGTTCCATGCATCCGGTCGGCACCCTCTACGACCTGGCCCGCCAAGAGGGGATCAGCGCGGCTCTGAGCGCATTCGACAAGATGAAGTCGGAGACGCCTGATCGGATCGACAAGAACACCCTGCCCGATTTGGGATGGTTTCTGATGGTCTCCGGCCATCCGCAAGAAGCCATCCAGGCCTACCGGAAGAGCTTCGAGGACCATCCCGACTTCTGGACCGCCCACATGCGAATGGGCGACGCCTACGTTTTGGCCGGGCAGAGGGAAAAGGCCATCCAGACTTACTCCAATGTGAGGGAACACTTCGAATTCCATCCTCATCTGGAGGAGTTGCTGCGGCTGCTGCAACGTTGAAGGAGGATTGCAGGCAGAGGCGCAGAGGCGCGGGACACGCTCTGATTGCAGTTGTCAGTTATCAGTTGTCAGCGAGAAGTCGGGTACATTCTGCAGACCTTGGACCTTGGACCTTGGACCTTGGACCTTGGACCTCGGACCTTGGACTTCCCCCGCCCTTGCCTCCCCCTGATCCCGCCTGTATCTTCGCCTCATGAATCGCTATCCGCTCTTCCTTTTGCTTCTTTGCCTGTCCTGCTCCAGCCAGCCTGCCGAGCCGGTCGTTCCACTGACCGCCACTGCAACCCAAGGAATGGTGAGCAGCGCCCATCCGCTGGCCACTGAAGCCGGAGTGGAAATCCTGCGGGCGGGAGGCAACGCCTTCGACGCCGCTGTTGCCGTGGCTGCGGCGCTCAACGTGGTGGAGCCCATGATGTCGGGTGCCGGAGGCTACGGGACCATCCTCGTCTACGACGCCGCCGGGCTACGGACCCGCTTTCTCAATGCCAGCGCCCACATCCCCCGCAACACCGATTCGGATGCTTTTCGTGCCCCCACGCCTGGCTTCAAGGAAAACCGCCGCGGCGCCAAGGCCGTTTCGACTCCCGGCAACGTCCGGGCCTGGCAAGCCATGTCAAAAGAGTATGGCCTGCTGCCTTGGGAAGATCTCTTTCAGCCCGCCATCCGGCTGGCCAGTCAGGGCTTTGAGCTGCGGGAGCGCGAAGCTCGTTTCATTGAACGCGCCTTTGAAGACTTCCCGGCGCATGCCCAAGCGTTTTACGGTCAGCAAGGAGAGCCTCTGAAGGCGGGCGAGCACCTTGTTCAGCAAGATTTGGGAAGAACCCTGGAAACCATCGCAACCGAAGGCGCGGATGCCTTTCACGGCGGTGCCATCGGCCAAGCCATAGACCAGGCTATGCGCGATGCCCAAGGATTCCTTTCTTTGCAGGATCTGGAGTCCAGCCGGGCCGAATGGTGGGAACCGATCCGCATCCGCTACCGGGAATATGAGGTCTACACTGCCTCGCCGCCCTCCACCGCCTTTCCCTCCCTGATCCGCCTGGGTTTGATGAGCCGCTTCCCGGTCGATCCGCAAGGCTCTGCCGGGGCGGTCCATCTGCATCGCTTCGCCGAAGCCACCAAGCACGCCTTTTGGTGCCGCCTGGCCTATGCCGGCGATCCCGACGTCAATCCGCCTCCCTTGCAACGGCTGCTCTCCGAGGAGTATTGGCAGCAGATGGCGCAATCGATCGATCCCGAAGAAGCCCGCCCCTTCAAATATCCCGCAGCGCAGGTCGAGCCCGCCTCTGAAGAAGAAGCTGCACGGCACACCACTCATTTCGTAGTGGCCGATGCGCAGGGAAACATCGTCAGCGCCACCCAGACGCTGGGCAATTCCTTCGGAAGCCGGATCATGGCTGAGGGAACGGGCGTTTGGCTCAACAATTCCCTGGCCTACTGCACCTTCGAACCCAAAGGCAATCCCATGGACGCCCACGCCGGACGCCGCAAGCTGTCCGGCGACTGCCCCACCATCATTTTCCGCCAGGGACGCCCCTGGGTGGCCTTGGGAACGCCCGGAGGCCACACCATCGGCCAGACCGTCCCCCAGATGGTGATGAACCTGATCGACTACCGAATGGATCTGGGCCAGGCTCTTTCGGCGCCCCGCATCAGCTTCATCGAACCCGACCTGATCGCCGTGGAGGACGGAGTCAGCCGACAGGTCCGCCAGGAGATGCAAAAACGCGGCCACAAGCTGCGCACCGGCACCCGCCTGGGCAATGCCCACGCCTTGCTCATTGAGTACGACGGGCAAGGTCGTCCAGTGCGCTTTGCCGGCGCTGCCGACCCCCGCGGCGGAGGGCTGGCCAAAGGACATTGAAAGGAGGTCCGAAGGCGTGACGAGCGCTGCATTCAGGCCTTAGCCCGGATTTCCCACGGGTTCTCTACTGCGGAGCCGCCTTCGAGCGAAGCTCTCTTCCGGCGCCCCTTCAGGGCGCATCATGCATTACGGGCCTTTTCCGGTGGCTGCGCCGGGACGGCTTGACCACCGGCTAATCTCCCTGACCCCTCCGGGGTCGACCCATCGCCGGTTTTCATCGCTTTCACTTCCGGCCAACTACATGGATCACAGGAAATCGCCGGCTCCGAGTGCGTGGCGGCCTTCGGCTAAACTCTGAGGCAGACCACTCCGATATGAGTTCTTGGGGAAGGCCATGAGGATACGGTTGTGCTTTGAAGAGGGCGGAGAGGTCCAGCGCGTCATCCTTCGACATCTCGATCTGACGGCCGCTGAGGTGATTGAGCAACTCAGGCAGCGCTATCCGGAGCGCCGGATTCTCTGTTGGTGCAGCGACAGCGCCTGTGCATGCGCCTCTGCTTTGCGAGGTGCTTGCCAAAAAGTGAAAGACGTGATGAAGCCCTCCATCACCGTCGATCTGGACGACTCGGTCGAAAGCATCGCCCGACTCTTCGGCCAGCACGACTTTCACCACCTCCCCGTAGTCTCTGAAGGACGATTGGCAGGCATTATCTCGGATCGGGATATATTGCGCAGCACCAGCCCTTTCCTGGGAAGGGCAAGCGAACGGCCGCAGGATGCCGGCACCATGCGAATCAAGGCACATCAAATCATGAGCCATAAACCGATCACCATTCAACCAAGCGCGTCTTTGAAAGAAGCCGCTGCCCTCATGGAGAAGACCCAGGTCAACTGCCTTCCGGTTGTCGACCGAAACCATCTGTTGGGGATCATCTCTTCCTCAGACCTCATCCGGGCCATCCTGGGGGGCGAGTAGGCGATCTTTGCACCTTAACCCGGATTTCTCACGGGTTGTCGTCGCGAGGAGCCGCCAGGGCGGATGTTTGCGGCTCCGCAGTAGAAAACCCGTGAGAAATCCGGGTTAACCCGCACCCCTGCCCAGCGATAGAAGTTGGATCCGTGGATGGCTCGACTCCCCTTCCCGGCCCCGAAGTGGTATCGTGCAGCGGGATTTCTCAGATGCGATTTTTCAACACTGCCGGGCCGGTCGATTGCAACGA
>JANQFM010000473.1 GCA_028277865.1 Acidobacteriota bacterium | reverse complement strand
GTCATTGTGGCGCTGCACATTCCGGTCTTCAGCAGCCAGGCCCGGCGCAGGGGCACCACCGCCGGCCCGCGCCTGACCCTCAACAACCGTGAAGCCCTTTACCGCCTGCTGGAGCCCTACCAGGCCCACATCATCTCCGGCCATACCCACGAATCCGAGCACGTCTTCGAGCACGGCTGCCACGAGCACGTCAGCGGAGCAGTCTGCGGCGCCTGGTGGTCGGGGCCCATCTGCCACGACGGCACTCCCAACGGATACGCCGTCTACCGCGTGCGGGGC
Source organism: Acidobacteriota bacterium (assembly GCA_028277865.1). GTDB lineage: Bacteria > Acidobacteriota > UBA6911 > RPQK01 > DATIPO01 > JANQFM01. The sequence goes on along the minus strand of JANQFM010000473.1, from coordinate 3,758 downwards.
GAGCAGGTTCGATGGAAGTACCACTCCACTGGCCACGATGCCTCCCACCAGATGCGCCTTTACCCTCCCGGCGCCGATCCCTCAGCCCCCGACGAAGTAGTGGCCAATGTGTGGAATTGGGATCCGCAGTGGAGCGTCCAGTGGTACGAAGACGGGCAGCGCAAAGGCTCCATGGCCCGGCGCATCGGCACCGATCCGCTTTCCGAACAGCTATACCGAGGCGAGGATTTGCCGCTGCGCCACAAGTGGGTTGAACCGTTGCCGACCAGCCACCTTTTTTATGCACCCGTCTCCAAGCAGGCCCGTGAGGTCTGGGTGGAAGCTAAGGACCGCTTCGGAGAGGTCTTCAGCGAAGTGCTTCGGGTGTGAGAGGAGAGGGGACACGGAGCATGGAGTGTCTTGCCGACAGGGGAGGCGGCTGGATAGCTGTCAATCATCGCCCCGCCGGCACGGGTCCGGCCGTGGCAAGGGGCCGCAAGAGCCAGGAGGAAAGGCATGGCCAGCAGCAGCAAAGAACGAATCCGATCCGCGAATAACGAGATTCTTGAAAACGGCAACCTGGGCGTCGTGGATGAAGTTTTTGCAGCCGATTACGTGCTCCACACCAGTGGCAAGGATTACACAGGCATCAAATTCGTAAGAAGGTTCATCGGTATCCTTCGTTCGGCGATTCCGGATCTCCGGGTCGTAGAGGTCAAGTTCCTGCTCCAGGCAGGCGATACCATCGCTTGGCAGCGCATCTTGAGCGGCACGCATCAGGCAGACATGATGGGCATTCCACCCACTGGGCAGAAAGTCCAATGGAGAGACATGCTGGTCACTCGATTCGTTGGCGAAAAGATTGCTGAGGAGTGGGCGGTTTCGGAGCTGGCGGAGCAGTTGCTCTTAAAACAGCCTCGTGCATGAACAGCGGCCGCATTTGTCGCTCATGTACGGTGCCTGGCCTTTTGCTGATGGAATGGATGAGTCTGAAGATCCGGAAGGAGTCTGTATGAGGATGAGCGATCGCAGTGCCGAGTTGGCTCTAGGCTGGATCGAAGCCTGGATCAAGATGGACATGCAGTGGCTTCGGCAGCGGCTGGCGCCCGACTTTGTCCACGTCAGCCCCTTCGGAAAGCTCGAAGGCCGTGAATCGTACCTGGCAACGGTCGAGCCGATGGCGCGCAAGAGCGTCATCGAGCTCACGGTCAAGGATGTCATCGCCAGCGGAAACCAAGCAGCAGTGTGGTTCGAGAACAGGACCCCAAATGGGGCGGTCGAGACCTGTGACTGGGTCCGCGTCGAAAATGACCGGATCAAAGAGATCAGGTCATTCTATGACAGTGCCATGATCCGGCAGGTCCTGTCGCCCGCCGATCAGGAGAGCCTCAACAGTGCCTAGAAAGGACACAGAGGTCAGAGGTCTTTTCTGGTTGTTCTCTGTGCACTCTGTGCCTCGGTGGCAAGACCGCCGCGCTTGCGAAGGCCGAGAAGCTTGGCAAGGGACTTGGACAGGTTCTCGCACCTCTTGATCAGCTTGGGGGTATCGCCATGAATGGTATGGGGGTCCGAAAGTCGCTTCTCCAGCTCCTGGGCCACGCTGGCAAGCTCAGCTGCCTTACGCTTGATTCTGAGCTGACGGAGCAGTTGGCTATGACGCCGCCGCTCCTCCCTACTCTGGAAATCCGCCTCCAACTCGCGCATCAGCAGCTCGATGGCCCTGAAGCGATCACTTTGGGCCATTCTCGGCACATTGTCGAGTTGGACCTGCCCCAGCAGGTGACCAATCGGACCAATAGCCAAGTGCAAAAGCACCAACATCATCCCGCCTACAACCTGCTTTTTCATCGTTCGCCTCCATGTTGCGGATCTTCAAGAATCGTTTCGGCAAACGGCGAGGGCTTTGCAGGGGGGCGGTCCCCAAATCGATGTCAGGATGCATTCCATCCCCTCATCCCGGTTCTCATCAGCCTCCCTGGGGGTTCACACGCTGCATATCAATCACTTTCCTCTCGATTGCCCGATCTCTTCCCTGTAAAGATCCAAGACCGGCGGCAAGAGGCCAGACTCCACAAGCTGCAGATCCTGTGAGGACGTGCTTGATGAAGAGCAGTCAAATTCTGAAAGTTAATGATCATATCACTTTTACATAGTAATTACAGTTTAACTTAGCAACTACTGTAGGTCAGATTTTTCATTGAAATGTCGAGGTCATTGGGCCTGGCCAACGGCTGCGACGTCTCCGCGCACCACTTTCTGACGCGCACCCGGTTTTTACTTGCTCCGCCAAGGGCTGTTTGGTACATTCGCTGCGCTTGGTTGAAAGGACTTTCGGGGAGGATCTCACATAATACTCGCGGTTTGCCCGGCGGCTCGGATCGACTCCGCGCTGGATTTTGGGTGCTCCACGACTTTGGCACGCCTTCCCAAGGACTTGGGCGAAATTTCGCCCGTGGGCCGGAATGCTGATCCCATCGACCATTCCGGTCGGGGCTGCGCATAGGATCGAGCCCCTGCAAGGTTGAGGTCCTCGCGGCCAAACCCATCGATGGTAAGGAGGAGATACGATGAAACTCTTGATCAAGCTGACGCTGGCGCTCGCCGCAGCGGGATGCCTCACTCTTGGGGTGCTCGCGCAAGATAATTGCTACATTCTCTTTGAGTATTCAATTGAAGAGGTGAACCCCGATACGCCCGGCAAGCCGAGGTTTCAGACCTGGGTCAACGGGGTCTATCATGGCGGTCAATCGGAGGGTGATATCGGGGACGTTACCAATACTCCTGGTGCCGTAGAGCTCAAGAAAGAGGGTTTAGCGGTGCGGAAAAAATGGCCCGAAAAGAAGTGGAGGACGATCAGGTGGCTGGTTCCGTGCGGCAGCACAGCACTCGCGCATTTCAAAAGAGCCCATGGCCCGGCCCCCAGACCGCCAGAATAGGCGAGTCGTGGAGTTTCGCGCAGAGGCATCCAGCGTCTTGGCGCGGAACTCCATGCCCCTGCTCGACGCAGCGCTTCGATCAGAAAGCGGGCCCTGCTGGAATTCAAAAGCAAGCTGCCAATATATTCGCTGATGTGCATTGACCCGGCGCCGCCGCCGTATCAACTGCTGTTGGTTTGAAATTGGAGCGAAGCTACTCTCACGTTCCTTGCAATCCCGAAGGGGAACTGCGAAAGCGCCTCCAGAAGATCTGAGCCAAGACAAGATTGCCCTCGTCTTCGCTACGATTATCCCATCCTTTACATCCATTCCTAAAAGAGAAAGATAAGAAAGATAAAGACTGTCTTGAACTATCCGGCTGCCTGCCAAGACCTACCCAAATAGAAAAGGTGATGAGGCCTGACAGGCAAGCGGGGTTAGGCCCGTCCTATTGGAGGACGAAGCGATCCATGCAGGCTTGTGGCTGATTCACTCTTGTTGATTCTGCTGAAAAACGGGGGATGGCGACTGGAGAACGGGGTTTCAGAGCGGAATCCGAACGTCCGAATCCTCCAGCCCCCGGGTCTGGCTGCAAAAACGCAGTTTTCTGCAGGATCGCCATTACAGACTCACCAACTGAAAGGAACCAAAAATGGACGAGAATCAACGGCAACGACCCGTAGAGGGAAGGCAACCCGAAGGAGACCTGAATGCTCCTGCGGGTGCCCGCATTGCAATCGGGACGGCGGAGCCTCCTCCACCGGAGGCCTATGGAGCCAAGGAATGCTGCGTGCGCGAATGTTGGGCGGTGGTGGAAAGAGACGGTACGCTGGTGCGCGGCCGCAACGTGTGGCGGGTGAGGCA
>JANQFM010000472.1 GCA_028277865.1 Acidobacteriota bacterium | reverse complement strand
GCACCGAGCTGGAATCCAAGATCCGGCGGATGGTCAATTGAACAGCAGCTCAAATTTCGGGAACAAAAACCTGGTTAAAGAGTGAAACTGAAATCCGGGTTTTGCGTCCTATGGTTTTGGAAAGGCGGGCGTCGAGCGCTATCGGGCCGGCCTTCAAAGATCACGGCCCCGTTTTCCTGCCTGCGCCTTTCTCCTGGTCAAGCCAAAAATGATCGGCTCGGGAGAATCGTATGGGTGGTATAGAGACGGGGATCGAGCAAGATAATGAGATCGTCCATGCCCTGCCCCACAGGGCGGCCGGTCAATCGATAGAGGCTTTGGAAGAAGATGAGCAAGACGAGTCAAGCGCTTCTGCCCGCCTTGCAGGACGATAGCCTGAAGGCGAGTTTGGAGGAGCTGATCAGCCAGGGCAAGAAGAAGGGGTTCCTGCTGCATGATGAAGTGACGGAATCCCTGCCGGAAGACCTTCAGCCTTCCGGTGATGGTGATAGCGTCTTCGATCTGTTGGAGGATGCCGGAATCGCCGTCATCGGTTCGCCTGACGACCTGCAGAGCACCTCCTCCAAGGGCAGCTCTGATTCAGAGCAGGAGGAGGACAACCGCCGGGCAGCTGCGGCTGATCGAACAAACGACCTGCTCAGGCTTTACCTGAGCGAAATGGGCAGCGTTCCTCTGCTCACCCGTCAAGGCGAAATCGAAAAGGCCCGTCAGATCGAACGGGGACGCAACCGAGTGCAGAAGGCTCTTTCCCGTTCTCTGCTGGTTGTGCGTGAGATCCTGGAAGCATCACCGCTGCTTGAGGAGGGCCGCCTGGAGATCAAACGTTTTGTCTGCCCTCCGGCAGCCGACTCTGAGATCGATGCCCAGCAGCACAAGCAAAGGACGCTCGAGCGGGTGCGGGTTTTGTCCAGTCTGTGGGCGGAGTCACTCGAAATCCGGGAGCGCCTGGAGAATGCGGAAGCTGAAAGCGATCAGCAAAGGGATCTTTTTGCCCGCCTGGCGCGCAGGCGCATCGAGGTCGCCCGCTGCATCCGCCAGCTCAATCTGGCGGTGGATTTCAGCGAAATGCTGGTGGACAAGATCCAATTCATCGTCGGTCGAATCCGAGTGCTGGAGCGGGAAAACCGCAAGCTCAGCCAGCTTGAAGAGAGGGCGCCTGCCCTGTTCGAGAAGCGGCAAGGCGATAAGAGGCGTCAGGAGATCCGCCAGGAGATGCAAGCCATCGAAGCCGAGAGCCTGGCCACCCCGGTTGAGCTCAAGCGGACCTTGACCGCCATCAAGCAAGGGCAGCTGCAGGCCGACATCGCCAAGAAGGAGCTGGTTGAGGCAAACCTCCGTCTTGTCGTCTCGGTGGCCAAGAAGTATGCCCGGCGCGGACTCCCTCTGCTGGACCTCATCCAGGAAGGCAACATCGGCTTGATGAAGGCCATCGACAAGTTCGAGTATCGTCGCGGCTACAAGCTTTCCACCTACGCCCACTGGTGGATTCGCCAGGCCATCACGCGGGCGATCGCCGACAAGGCCCGCACGATCCGGGTGCCGGTTCACATGATCGAGACGATCAACAAGCTGACCCGGATCTCACGTGCGCTGCTTCAGGAATTCGGCAGGGAGCCCACCCCGGAGGAGGTGGGGAGCAAGGTCGAAATGCCGGCCGGCAAGGTGCGCGAGATTTTGAAGATCGCATTGGAGCCGATCTCTCTGGAAACCCCCATCGGGGACGACGAGGACAGCTCCTTGCGCAACTTCATCGAAGATCAGGCGGTGACTTCGCCGGCAGATGCAGCCATCCAGCTGCACATGCAGTCCCAGATCGAAGCCGTACTGCGGAACCTGTCCTCCCGCGAGGAGCAGATCATCCGCATGCGCTTCGGAATCGAGGACGGCAAGGAATACAGCCTGGAGCAGGTGGGGCGCCACTTCTCGGTCACCCGAGAGCGCATCCGGCAGATCGAGTCCGAGGCGTTGCGCAAACTGCGCCGCCCCGTCGACGCCCCCTTGCCCAACAGCCGTTTGGTGGCGTCCGCCTAGCCGGGCTAGACTCCATCAAACCATTGTGAGGTTCCCTTGAAAAGCCCGGAAGCGTCAAGTTTCCGGGCTTTCGTCTTTCTCCTCCTTCTCATCCCTATCTCTGCGCCTCTGCGTAAACTCTCCACTGAAAACTTGACTTGCACCTCTTCCTTGCCCACACTGCCCAACTGCGCAGCGCGAACTGCCACTCAACCATGGAAGCTTGCCCTCTTTGCTCTCAACCCGATTCCCGGCCGCTTTGCCGCACTCGGGACCGATCCGCCCCTGCAGCCCCTTCCGACTGGTTGATCCGGCGCTGCCTTCATTGCGGGCTGGGCTGGACCGACCCTCCCCCCAGCAACGAGCAGATCCGCCAGGCTTATTCGGGCGGCTACCTGGGGGATGCTGCCAAGACGATGGAGGAGTTCTTTTCCGGAAAACTGCAGCGTTCCCGATCCTGGAAAAACGAGCTGGAAAAGGTCCGTCTGGTGGAAAGCTACATCCGAAAAGGGGCCATCCTGGACGTCGGCTGCGGCGACGGTAAGTTCCTCTGGGCTCTGGATCCCCAACGATGGCAGCGCAGCGGCGTGGAGTATCTGGAGGAGGTGGTGCAGATTGTCAGGGGCCGGATGCCCCATCTGGACCTCATCCCCGGCGACATCTGGAAAAAGGATCTGGATCAGCGCCGCTTTGACGTGATCACCTTGTGGCACGTCTTCGAGCATCTCCCCGAACCGCAGAGGGTTCTTGAGCGCCTGCATCAGCTGCTGGCACCGGAGGGACTGCTGATCTTGGCCGTCCCCAACCTGGCGAGCCTGCAGGCCCGATGGTTCGGCGGACGTTGGCTGGGCTTGGACGCCCCGCGACACCTTTTCCACTACTCGCCCCGAGTGCTGCGGCGAATGCTCCTGGACGGCGGCTACCAAATCCAGCGCCAAATGTTCGGTTCCAGCCGAGCCAACCTTCACCATCTCAAGCACAGCCTGATCCACTGGTCCGAAGACAGGTTCGGCAGCCGCCTGCCCTATTACCTTTTCAAGTGGACCCTTTTTCTGGTCAACTGGGCCGAGCAATTGAGCGGACGCTACGGAATGCTCGTTGTGGTGAGCAAAAAGAAGGAATAAGTCATGAGCGCTCTCGCTGCACCTCCTGCAGGCCTTTTCCGTCGTGCGGCGGGTTTTCTCTGCCGCTGGCTGGCCCCAGGCTCGGAATGGGGCCGAGAATCCTGCTGGCGCAAGCGGCAATCCGAAGCAGTACGGGCTGCCGGCAACCGCAGGCCCTTCGAAGTCGAGCAAAGATTGATCCAAGCTCTAGAAATCGGCCGATCTTTTGGTGAAACGGATGGACGGCACCTGGAGAGCATCGACAACCTGGCGGCCTTTTACGAATCAACGGGGTCCTACAGCCAAGCCGAGCCCCTTTACAGAAAAGCCCTGGAGATCCGGGAAAGGGAATTGGGCCCGGATCACTTCGAGGTGGCCAAAAGCCTCAACAACATGGCCTTGCTCCACTACACCCAGGGAAAGAACCAACTTGCCGAACCCCTCTATCGGCGCTTGGTCCAGCTGATCGAAAAAAACCGGGGACCACAGGATATCGAGCTGGCAGTGTGCCTGGAAAACTACGCCGCGCTGATGCGCCGCGTCGACCGCCAAGACGAATCCGACCGGCTGCGCGCCCGCGCCAAGGAAATTCGGGAAAAGCACAAGGAGAGTGAGTAGGCGGCAAGTTATTCAGTTGGCAGTTGGCAGTTGGCAGTTGGCAGTCAAGATGGTACTGCCTTCTGGAGCCTCAATTGTTATCCTTTTCTCCTCCTCATTCCCGACTCCCGACTTCCGACTCCTGACTCCTTCCCCTACTTCATCTCCATCTGAAGCCGGTTCAGGGCGATGCGGCCGTCGCTGACGACCAGCAAAATGTCCTGCAAAGCGCCGATGTCCTGCAGGGGATTGCCTTCTACGGCAATCAGGTCGGCTTCTTTGCCGGTTTGAATGGTTCCCGTCCGGCTTTCGATTTGAAGAAGCTGCGCCGCTCGGAGGGTGGCGGATTGAATCGCTTCGATCGGGCTGAGTCCGCACAGGGTGAGTTCCTGGATGTCATGGGGCATACGCAGCAAGCTTCCGGCTCCGTAGCCGGTATCCGTGGCCGCCACGATGGGGACGCCGATCTGGTGGGCCAAGCGAACCATTTGCTGCATTCGAGGCAACATATGGCGCCCTCGCAGGCGGAGCACCGTGTTGTCGTAGTCCCCGTCCGGTTCGGTCAAGTCCCGGACCACAGCCACAGTGGGAACCAGGAAGGTCCCTTTTTCTTTCATCAGGCGCAAAGTCTGTTCGCTCAGGTAGGTTCCGTGCTCGATGCTGCGCACTCCGGCGCTGACTGCGGCCCTGCCGCCTTCGTCGCCGTGGGCATGGGCCGCCACCGGCACTTCAGCCCGCCTGGCTTCCGCCACCACGGCCTTCAGTTCTTCTTCGGTCATGATTTGGCGTCGCGGATCGGTCTCAGGCAGGCCGGCCCTGTCGGTGGCGACCACCTTGATGAAATCGACCTCCCGCTCCAGATTGGCGGCTGTGACCTTGCGGTAGTTGCTCGCGCCCCGCACTCCGCCCATGAGAGAGGCCAGCGTCGGCTCGTTGAGAAAAAAGGCGTCCGCCAAGCGGGGCCGAATGTGGTATCCGGCCGCCAGCAATTCCGGCCCCTCGACGGCCCTCGAACGGACCAGCTCCCGCAGCCCCACGTCGGCGAAGTTGCCGCTGCCCATGCTGCGGGCCGTCGTGACGCCCGAAAGCAAGGCCGTCCGTGCCTGTGCGGCGGTGTTGATATGGACATGGGCGTCGATGAAGCCGGGCAGCAGGTACTTCCCGCCCAGGTCCAAGGTGCGGGCACCCTTGGGTGGAGGGCCGGACCAGTTGCGTTGAATGGCTTCAATGCGGCCCCGACGCACCAGTACGGCTGCCTGGAAGGGCTCCGTGCCGGTCG
>JANQFM010000227.1 GCA_028277865.1 Acidobacteriota bacterium | reverse complement strand
CCCACCGAGGCAAGCTCGGATGGTGGCGTTTTCCTTTGCCGATTCCGTCTGGTCTGCTAAACACGGCCCGACCGGGACAAGCCCGGCACGTGGCCTCCTTCCCCGCAGTGCCGACCCTCAAGTGAACGGTATCCGGTCTAGCCCCTCGGTGCACTGCCTCCGACTGGAGCGCCCGCATCTTGCGGGCCTGTGCAACCCGGATCCGCTCGCTTGCCAGGACGGCAACCCCGCACAGCAGAGGCCCGCAAGATGCGGGCGCTCCCGAATAAATTCTGAATCCGAAAAAGAGACCGGATTTTTCGTTAAAAGATATTTGCATTGAGAAAATCGTTTTTCGTAGAAAGCTTGTTTCCCAATGCATCTCTTACGGATCTGACAGTAGGTCGCCGATGTAGTCCCTCCCCAGGGCAGGGAGCGCTTTCAACCCTTGAAATTATTTAAATGCAACAGTTACACGCAGCCTAACCAACCTTGTGAAGCCTTCTCCGATTCGGCCTTGACAGCCCCTGCGGCCTGTCGATATCCTCTGCCCCGACCGGGAGGGATCTCCCGGTCGTGCTGCAATTGGACAAGTAAAAGGGATAAGAGGATTTGGCCCAAATATTTCCCACTTGGATCAATAAGCTGCCTCTGGCAGTGGTCGTCGGGGGCGGATTCTTCAGCGTTGCTGCGGTCGGCGGCGCCTGGTACTTTTTTTCGCCCGAGTACACCGACGTCGGATATCAGCCTGTCCAGCCGGTTGCCTACAGTCACAAGGTCCACGCCGGCGACCTGGGCATCGACTGCCGCTATTGCCATATCTCGGTTGAGAACTCGGCGGTGGCCAACGTTCCGCCCACGTCGACCTGCATGAACTGCCATTCGCTGGCACTGCGCGACAGCCCCAAGCTGGCGCCTGTCGTGGCCAGTTCCACCAGCAAGCGGCGCATGCGCTGGGTGCGCGTGCATCAATTGCCCGACTACGCCTTTTTCAATCACAGCGCACACGTCAACAAAGGGGTGGGCTGCGTCACCTGCCATGGACGGGTCGACCAAATGGAGGAGGTGTACCAGGTGGAGCCCCTGAGCATGTCCTGGTGCCTGGAATGCCATCGCGATCCCGCCTTCAACTTGCGGCCCCTCGATCAGGTGACTAATATGAGTTGGCAACCTCCGAGGGACCCGGAGCAGCACCGAACATTTGCGCAGCAAGCCATGACGGAACGGCAGATCCAGCCGCCCGAGGACTGTTCGGGGTGCCATCGATGATCCGAAAGACCAATCCCACCCTCAAGGCGCAAGGAAGCGACTACTGGCGCAGCCTGGAGCAGCTGGCGGACGACCCGCAGTTCCGCCGCTACCTGCAAGACGAATTCCCTTCGGCCGCTCCCGCCCTGGACGACCGCCTGGACCGCCGCCAGATGCTGACCCTGATGGGCGCCTCTTTCGCCTTGGCCGGATTGGCCGGCTGCCGGCGCCCGGTGGAGCACATCGTCCCTTACGTGGACGCTCCTGAAAACGTCGTCCCCGGCATCCCCAAGCAATATGCAACCACCATGCCCCTGGGGCTGAGCAATTACGGGCTGCTGGTGGAAAGCCACGAGGGGCGCCCCACCAAGATCGAAGGAAACCCGGACCATCCCAGCACCTCGGGCACCTCCAGCGCTTGGATTCAGGCATCCATCCTGAGCCTTTACGACCCCGACCGTTCCCAATTGGTGCTGCGGGACGGCCAGCCGTCCGACTGGGACAGCTTTGCGGCCGCCTGGCAAGAACTTGAAGCCGAACACCTGCAAAGCCAGGGCGCCGGGCTGGCGGTGCTGAGCGAATCGTTCGCCTCTCCCACTCTTTCGCGCTTGGCCGAAGCCTTTAAGGCCCGCTTTCCCCAGGCCCGATGGGTGTGCTACGAGCCGGTCAGCGACGAGAACATCCATCAGGGGCTGCGCCAGGCGACGGGGACGGCCTATCAGCCGGTCTTTCATTTCGACAAGGCGCAGGTCATCCTGGCGCTGGACGCCGATTTCTTGTTCAGCGAAAGCGATGCCGTGTCCAATGCCCGCAGGTTTGCCGCCGGACGAAGGGTGACAGGCCCAAGCGACTCGATGAGCCGCCTGTATGCGGTGGAGAGCGGGGTTTCGGTCACCGGTGCGGCCGCCGACCACCGCCTTCGCCTCAACTGCGGGCAGATCGGGCAACTGGCCGCCGCCCTGTCCGCCGAGCTGCAGTCACAGGGAGTCTCGGTGGAGGTTCCGCAGGGTGCGGACGCCTCTTTGGTAGCGGGCCTGGACATGGCTTGGCTGCAAGCCGTGGCCAAGGATTTGAGGCAGGCCGGATCCGGAGCCTTGGTCGTTGCGGGGCGGCGTCAGCCGCCGGTCGTCCACGCATTGGTCTTTGCCATAAACTCCGCCTTGGGCAGCCTGGGCCGGACGGTGACCTATCACGAATTGCGGGACATCA
>JANQFM010000455.1 GCA_028277865.1 Acidobacteriota bacterium | reverse complement strand
TGGCGTGCGATGGGGGGCATGGCGGGGTGGACGTTCAAGCAGTGCAAGGCCGACACTTCCTTCAGAAGCTCCAGATAGCGAGGCGTCAGCAGCGCCGAGTTGCGTAATTCCACCGCATAGAGCGGACCCTGTGGCAGAGCCCTCAAGAAGCTCCGCAGCCGCTCGATAAAGACAGGCGCCCCTCCCAGCTCGCCCAGATCCAGGGGCGAGAACTGGAAGAGCAGGATTGCACGCCGGCCCAGCCCTTCGGCGAAGGGCGTTACGACCTCTTGGGCAGCGTACCCTGCATCCAGAAAGAGGGGATTGGGCTGCCCGGCACGGGCGCCGTAGCGGTCCATGAGCGGAAATCGGGCCACGGTGCACCATTCGTGGGCCTTGACCAGAAAGCGGAAGTCCCGAGGAACCGCCTGGGCGTACTCTTTCAGCTCCGCCGCGCTCAGCGGCGCATAGTAGCTGCGATCGATGCCGGCGGCACGCAGCAGCGGATGCTGTGCGTAGGCCCAAAGCCCCTCTCCGGCCAGCCGGTTGCCGGGAGAGCGCCGATCGTAGACGATGCCCTTCCAGCCGGGGAAGGCCCAGGAGGAGGTGCCCAAATAAACCCCTTCCGGCAGGCGTTGGGAACAAGCCCGAAGAGCCTCGGAGACAGCTGCAGGCTGCACCGGACGGGCTGCCGGGTCGTCTCCGAATAGACTTAACTGGCGAGCCTTCAAAGCCATGAAAGACCCATCATCTCTTCATCGGTCGAATGATCCGTCGCGGGGCTTGGAAAGTCAGGTTTGCGGAGCTTGAATTTCAACCCGGTGGCTGACTTGGAGGTCTTTACGCAGGCTGTGCAGCACGCTGCAGTACTTGTCGAAGGACAGGTTGATGGCGCGGTCGACTTTTTCCCGAGTCAGGTTCCCCTCAAGCTGAAAGACAAGGTGGACCTTGCGGAAGTATCGGGGCGCCTCTTCGGCGCGTTCTCCCTGGGCCTTGACCGAGAATCCCCTCAGATCTTGGCGCATTCTTTGAAGGATCATCACTACGTCGATCGCCAGGCAGCCGCAAAGCGACGCCAATAGGCTTTCCGTGGGGGAAAAGGCCGTTTCGGTGTCGCCGTCCAAGGCCTGATTCAATCCCTTGGCATTTCCGGCCTCAAAGCGCAGGCCCGCGTTCCAGTTCAAGCTGATTTCCATGGGGCGCGTTTTCGTCTCGGTGGTCATGCGGTCAATATACATTCCAAAGCCACGGAGACACAAAGGGCACAGAGGAAGAAGAAGAAGGTAAACTGCCGTCTGCGAACTGCGAACTGCGAACTGCGAACTGCGAACCGCGAACCGCGAACTGCGAGCCGCCGACTGAACCATGGACTACTGCGACCACCGCCTGCGAGTACGCTATGCCGAAACCGACCAGATGGGTGTGGCTTATCATGCCAACCACTTGGTCTGGTTCGAGATCGGCCGAACCGAGTTCTGCCGTCAAAGGGGATTCACCTACGAGGCCATGGAAAGGGAGACGGGCAGCTACATGATGGTTGCCGAAGTGTCCTGCCGCTACCGGCGGCCATTGCGATACGACCAGGAATTCATCATTCGCACCAGGATCCGCCAGTTGCGCAAACGCACCCTGACCTTCGCCTACCAGATCCTGGACGCTCAGCAAGGGACTCTGCTGGCCGAAGGCGAGACCAAGCACGTGGTGACCGACGGCAATGGACGGCCTCGGTCTTTTCCCGCCCACTACCTGCACTACCTGCAGGGATTGGACGCAAGCAAAAAATGAAAGCGCTGCTGAAACCGCTCCTGGACTGGGGAACCGCGTTCCTCGTCCAAGCCTATTTCCTCAAGATCGCCATCCTGCCCGAGCGCCTGGCGCGCTGGATTTGCCGATCCATGGCCAGCCTGGTCCACTCCCTGGACGCCCGCCACCGC
>JANQFM010000447.1 GCA_028277865.1 Acidobacteriota bacterium | reverse complement strand
GGTCATGGTTCACTCCTGAGCGTTGCGGGCAGCTTGCTGACGGCGCTCCCACTCCTCATTCAGCTCCAGCATTCGGTATTTGGGGCCTTCCACATCCTTAAACTGCCCGGTCACGTAGGCCCACAGGAACAGGCAGGCAAAGCCGGCTGCAACCAGAAGGTAGGTAAGCACTGGAATGAGAAAGGAACTCAGCGCCCCAGGACCTGAATTGAGGGCCGTGTAGACGAACTCGATCAGCTTGAAGACAAAGGCCGTCCCCGCCGTGACGATCATGGCGATGCTGAAAATCCACAAGAATAAATTCCTGGCCCGGGAATAGTCCCGAGGAACCTTCCCGCCCGGCACAACTTGCCAAGTCCGCGACGAATGCGTTTCTTTCCTAGTCATTTCCCTAATCTCACCTTCATTTTAATGGCAGTCGGCAGTCGGCAGCAGGCAGTGGCGGCAACTGTGGGGGGGCCTCGTCTGGATTCCAAACACGGCCCCACGGAGGCAAGCTCCGGTGGTGGCCATCTTGCCGTTCAGTCACTCGCTCCTTCATTGAGTGTATAGCATCGGCTACTGGTTTCAGATCCCGAATCCTAAACCTCAAAGCCCCTCCCTCCGCCGGTCTCCGGTTCCCGATCTCCCTTCCGAACCGACAGCTGGCAACTGATCTTAATTCTGCTCCTCTTCCGCAAAAGGATCTGTCGGCTGCTGTTGCTGCTGCGGCGCGGCGGGCGGCTCGGGATGGCTCACCGCGGGTGCGGAATAGGTGCCGTCCAGGTGATCGATGTCGTAGATGGTCTCGTTGACCCGCGGCATCCAGCTGCCCAGCCACTGCACGTAGGCGATTACCGACAGGCCCGTCTTGTTGGGTGTCAAGCCGTCCTCTTCGTAAAACCAAGGATAGTCGGGCATCACGCTGGGCGGATTGACGTCGGGAGGGTGGTAAAAATGGGCTACGTGCCAATCGTTGGACTGCCGGCCGCCCCGCCGGATCAAGTCGGGCCCGATGCGGCGCGTCCCCCACAGGGGGGGCATGTTGAGCTCGTTGTGGTATTCCTCGGGAAAGCTCTTGGGGCCGTAGCGGGCCTCATCGTTTCCCCAGGGGCGGATCTGTTGCGAGTGGCAGTGCCAGCAGGCCTCGCCAACGTACTGCTTGTGCCCCACACGCAAAGCCTCAGCGAAGGCTTGGTTTTCGTTCAGGCCGCCGAAAGCCTTTTGGAAGGCCTCGGGGTACTGCTCCTGCAGCAGCGTCCATTCAAAGGGAGGATCCTGGGCCATTTGCTCGATTGTCCGCACCTCCAAATCCTGCACAGGCAGCATGGGGATCAGTCCGCTGACTGCGAAGGCGAAGACGAAGAAGATCACGCCGGCCACTAGAAAGACAAAACTAAATCGTTCCAATGCGCACCTCCTTCTCGGGTTGCTCGTAGGGTTCGTAGTCGAGGTCGACGTGAGCCATCCGGCTCTTGATGGCCGTCATGGCCATGTTGGTGAAAAGGCAGCCCACCCCAAAAATGATCATCACCCCGGTCAGGGTGCGGGTGAACCAGAATGGCCTGAGCATCTCCAGGATGGTCTCGCGCGGCGCCAGGTTGAGCGACATGAAGCCTTCGGCCACCCCGCCGGCGGTCAGCACCAGGAACATGCCCGACAACCCCACTGCGGTGAGCCAAAAGGACCAATTGCGCAGCGACTGGCTCCACCACTCGCGCCCCACCAGCTTGGGCCACAGGTGTTCGATCATGCCGAAGATCCAAAAGCTGAAAACGCCGAACATGACCAGATGGGCGTGCCCCACCACCCAGTCGGTGAAGTGGATGACCTGCTGGAAAGTCAGGGTGACCTGAAAGGCGCATTGCAGGCAGGTGATGAAGTAGTTGAGGGTGCCCAGCCAGAACCATCGGATGGGAATGCTGCGCTTCAGATAGCCTTCGGTCCCTTTCCAGGTCATGAAGAAGTTGATCACCACCGTGGTGACCACGATCTCAATGGCGATGGTGCTGACCACGGCGCTGTACTGGGCGAACATGGGGATCGGGGAGCCCAGGAAGTGGTGGACTCCCTGCAGGGGATAGAAGAAGGCCAGCCCCCAAAATCCCACCAGCGAAAGGGCGTGCGACCAGATCGGCCGGCGCAGGATGATGGGGACGAAAAAGTACATCATCCCCCATCCCATGGGGGTGACGAAAAGGCCCACCAGATCGTGGATGTATAGCCCCAAGAGAGGTCCGGCGGCATTGCCGGCCACCAGGTATTGGGGAAAGAAGTTGCCCATGATGTAGGTCAGCCCCAGCCAGATCAACCCGGCCGAGAAGTACCACAGGCTGACATAAAGGGCTTTTTCGCGGGCCCGGAAAATGGAGGGGTAGAACTGCGCCCAGACCAGCAGCGCTCCCAGCACCACCAGTGGGTCGATCCACACCGGCGTTTCGCCCCATTCGACCGCCTGGGCCTCGCCCAAATGCAGTCCGATCCAGGTGCCCAGGATGATCAGGTTCCAGGCGCCCAGGATGAGCCACCCCAACCCTCGCGACAGGACGGCGCGCCCCGTCAGGCGGGGGACGGTCCAGTAGAGCATGGCCAAAAAGGCGTTGGTGAGGAATCCGAAGGCGATCAGGTTGGTATGGACCATCCGAATGCGTCCGGGCGACAGGACGGCCCACTTGGGAAGGGGCCAATGCTGCAGAAGCTGCATGGAATAAAACAGCCCCGCCAGCAAGGCCACCCCCAGCCAAAAGGCCGCCGCCACGATGTGGTGCTTGACAATGACGTTCTCAGAAGGCGAAACGTGTTCCGCAGCCGGTGCCGCCCCGCCTCCTGCTTCTTGAATGTTCGAGTTGCTGCTCATAAAGACTCCAGCTATGGTTTCGCGCCAAGACGCAAAGATCGCCAAGCCTTGATTGCGGCCTTGGCGCCATGGCGCGAAACCCTCATTGGCCTCCTCCCAAAACCGCTGTGGCCGTGGTCCGCGTCTGGCGCAGGGACAGGATGTAGGCCACCAGATCCCAGCTGTTGCGCTCGGCCAGCCTCTGCTGTTCGGCCGAGCTGAGGTTCGTGACTTCTTCCAGGGTTTCAGGAAAATCTCCCAAAACCCCGCCCAGTCGTTCCAGTTCCCCGTCAGGCAGGCTCTTTCGGGCCACCGATTGGCGGGACACCCCGGCCAGCACGGTGCCACCGTAGCCGGGCATGATGCTGACAAGCCCGGTGTGGAAGGTGCGGTAAATGTCTTCAGGGGAATTGCCGCTCTTGAGCGACCCGCGGGTGAAGTTGAAAGCGCGCTGGGGGTTCCCCCAGGAATCGGTGAACTCGCGCTGGGTGGCGCCCGTGCCCTGCCCGTCGATTCCGTGGCACTTGCTGCACTCCATCTCCAGGTAGACCACCCGCCCGCGTGCAATGCGCTGCTGGTCCTGAAGATCCTGAGGCGCCCCAGGGACGTGGACCAGCGTACGCTTGGCCTTGTCCTGGTCCCAATAGGGATAGAACGTCTTGATGTATTCGATGACCGCCAGCTTGTCGCTATGCGGCATGAGCGGAAAGGCGGGCATGCTCACTCCGGCCAGCCCGCGTGTGACGGTGCGGTAAAGATCCTTTTCCATGGGCAGGCTGTCGCTGCTGGTGGAGCGGAACTTGTAGACGCCCCGGCGGAAGTCGCGCGGTTGGGTCTGAAGGCGCTCAGCAGCCGGGCCTTTGCCGTCCCCATACTCGCCGTGGCATCCCACGCAGTATTTGTCGTAGACCTCCCGGCCCCTGCGGATCAGGTTGGCGCGGCGGTTGTACAAGGCCTGCTCACCCGGCTCCAGCGTTTCCCAACGCGGGTATTCGAGCGAGATGGGAGCATTGGGGTCCGACGGAGCGGCGGGTGGCGGAGGCGGCGCCGGCTCGGGGGTGGCGCAGCCAGACGGCAGCAGTCCGGCCAGTGCCAGAAAAGCCCCCAGGACCAGCCGTGCTCCTGGTGTAGGATCGGTTTTGTGCTGCATCTTCATAATCGGCTCCCGATTCAATTCTTGGAAGGCTCCGCACTCGGCTGGGGCGTGCTCTCAGGCCGCCTGCGGCGAGAGCCGACACGCGGATCGAACTCCGAGAAGCGCAATCCCAGCAACATGGTCCAGGCAAAGGCCAGATGGGTCAAGGCGGCCACCCAGGGCGGCACCAGCCGGACGATCCAGTTGCCTCCTTGCAGCATGGGCTGCAGCCAGCTCAGGATGGCATAGAAATTGACGATCCAAAGGGCCAGCCCGAAGAGGCTGCCCACCACAAAGCGTTTCTTTGGATCGGCGTCGCCGAAAAACCACAGCATGAGCAAATGAAAGACAATGCCGTATATGGCGCCTGTCACGATGTAAAGCAGGCTGCCCACCGCCAGCAGCGGCCCCCACTGTGCCGACAAGGCCTGCTCGCCCATGGGGAAGGTGAGGTAGACTCGGATCAGCTGCATGGGCTGCTCCCCGAAAAGGGGCGCGCCGATGAAGTTTGCGGCCAGGCTGACGACGGCGCCCAGCGAACCCAGCATCATGCCGAAAACCAGGTGCCAGACCAAGTAGAAGCGATCGGGTGGCCAGGCAGCCCGGCCCTCCGGGCTGGCTGCTGCTTCCGCTTCCAGTCGGCGGATGGCCTCCAGATGCTCCTGAATCTTCTCTTCGCGATCTCTTCCTTGCATACTCGCCCTCCCTGATTCTCAGGCCGACGCACTCCATCTGCGGGGTTCTTCGCGCCTGGGCGCCGCTGCCTGCCCGTGCTGAATCCGCTGCGGCCCCCTGTAAAACCCGATCAGCAGCGGCACCGGCTTGCGGCCTCGCACATCGATCATCCACTCGCAGGCTCTCACGCAATCACCGCACTCCAGGCAGTGGTTGCGCCCCGGCGCATCAGCGATGGAAACTCCCGAACGGGCTGCAATGGGCTTCATCAACTCGCGCGGCGCCAGGTCGACCGGGCACACGTTGTCGCAAGCATCGCACTCCACACAGGTCTCCTGTTGATTGCGGAAATAGACCCCGTACCAACTGGCCGGCGAGACAAAGGAGTAGTAAAGGCCGATCGGACAGGCGCTTTTGCAGAATCCCCATCTCCACCAGCGCCCGTGGGCATAAGACCAAACCACTCCAGCCGCCAAGACGCCCCAGGCCGTGTAGGCCGCCTCCGCCTGCCCCTGCCAGAAGACCCGCAGGTCCACCCACCAGGCCAGGATCGACAACACGAAAATGAACGCGAATGAGGCGCCCTTGAGGCTGGCCAGAATCTTGCGCCCTCCTTTGAGGCCGGGAGTATCGACATGCTCCCCGAAGCGGCTTAGCTGGCCCACCGGGCATCCCCAGCCGCAAAACATCCGCCCGGCAGCCAGGTTGGCCAGGAAGGTCACCACGTACATGGCCGAGATGCCCACGATCACTCCCGCCAGGCCTTCCTTGAAGGACGCCGGCTGAAAGAGCAAGAGATGCCGGCCCTGCCACAAATCGACCCGCGCCAGCCCGCTCAAAGGCACTGCTGCCAGGGTGAGCAGGGAGAAGGTCATGCCCACCGCCCTCCACAGGTCATAGCGGTGCCGTCCCCCCTTGGGTCCGCGCCGCAACGCCTTGAGGATTTTGAGCCGTAGATTGATTTTCTTCTTCATAGGCCCGGACAGCCTCCGAACAGGCTTTGCTGCGAACAATCTGCCCGATTCGGGAGAAGGATACCTGAGCATCCCCAAACGTTCCAAAACTTCCACGAAAAAATCTGCGCCGCCGAACACGGCGAAGCCACACAGCCTAGCGAGGCAGCGCCTCAGACCGGAGACGGGAAGCCACAGAGACACCGAGACACAGAGATCAGAGAGCCTTTCTGATTCTTCTCCGTGCACTCTGTGCCTCGGTGGCGAAACTTGACTCAAATGTGAAGAACATCGAAACCCTAGCGGTCTAGCGAGGCAGCGCCTCAGACCGACCGCAGAAGGA
>JANQFM010000393.1 GCA_028277865.1 Acidobacteriota bacterium | reverse complement strand
CGGGCAATTCAAAATGCCGGATCTCATTGCCCGACACCACCCAGCCATAGGATCGCTCAGGGGCGATCCAGTAGGAGATGAGGACCGCATCCAGGCTCTTAGACGCCTGCATGAATTCAGAGGCTTGTACCGGCTTGCCCAGCTGGCGACCCAGGCCTTCGTCGACGAGCACTTGAGCCCGGCTGGACTCGGCCATCCGAAGAGCTCGTTCAGGCTGTTCGGTCTGCATCAGGAATTCGACGTAGGCCTGCAAGTAATCCATACGGCGTTCCTGAAATGTGATGAAGATCTCCACGTCCCGGCTGCTCAGGCTGGCACGGGCGGCTTCGAAGGATCGCAGGGCGGCCTCAAAGAACTGCTCTGCTTCGCGGTTGCGCCCCATCTTGGCGTAAAGTCGGCCCAAAGCTGCCTGGGCCTCCCAGTGATGGGCCGGATCTTCAGAGGGGGTGTTGAGCACGCTCTTCAGAGCCTTTTCAGCTTCCCCGTATTGCTTTTGCCCGATGGCGATTTCGGCGGAATTCAAGAGCGCTAACGAAATGAAGTCGTTGAAATCCTCTGGAGAGAACTTCTGAATCAATCGGAGAGCTTTTTGATTGTATTCTTGGGCCGCTTTCCATTTCTTCTGACGGATCAAGGCGTTTGCCAAGTTGATGAGCCAGGACGCTTCCCAGTCCGTTTCACTTCTCTTGCGGGCAATCTCGGATGCCTGCTGAAAAGTTGAGATGGCCTTGCCGAACTCCTTCTTCCAATGGAAGACGACTCCCTGGTTTCCCAGCCATAATTGCTGATCAGTCGACAATCCCATGGCGGCGGCTTCGTTTTCAGCCTGCCTTAAAAGCTGGGAGGCTTTGTCGAAGTTACCCAGGTATGCATAGCACCAACCCATATTCCCGATGGTCTTGCTGATCGATTGGCTGTCTCCGGCCTCTCGCGCCACCTCCAAAGCGCCTTTAAACTCCGTAATGGACTCAGCAAATCGGAATCTCTCCATCAGGAAAAACCCCAAACTCCCTCTCGAAGCAGCCTCCAAGTGGAGCTTGCCCAGTTGCTTAAACCTGCCGATCGCCTCTTGGAAATTCTCTTCCGCGCTGGCATCGAACCCAGACCGCTCGTCTTGGCTGCTTGCATCGGCGGTTTGCTTGAACCAGTATGCTTTGCGCAGTTGGATTCGTGCCAGCAGGACTTGGTCCCCCAGCCTCTCCGCCGTCTCCTCAGCTTGCTGCAGTGCATCGGCTGCCTTGGTCAGGTCGAGTTTGGCGTCCTGCAGGTAGAGCCGGGCCCGGTTTAAGGCAATTTCGCTTCTCAAATTGTCCAATTTCTTGATCGGCGGAACTTCGGGTTCGAGCAATGACTCGACCCGATCCAAGTCGCGGCGGCGCAACAAGACTTCCGACAAGAGCCGACGAAATTCCCAGTGCCACAGGCTTTCCGGCTGCCCCTCCCAGTCTTCGAAACCCTCCTCGGCCAGCCTTTCAGCTCGATCGAGAGTGCTCGCCTGCAGAGCCGCCTCAGCCTCATGCAGCAGTTGGCGGGCTTCGTCGTTGGAGACACGGCAAGCCCAAGGCAGGCCGACGGCCAACAGGGCCGGCAGCCACAAAGCCGCAATCCAGTTCATTGTCTTGGCCAGCAACTACCACCTCCCCGCACTGCTGCGATTTCGAAATGCCCTCGAAGGGCGCCGCAATTCACCTCCACCCGCAGCATGTTGAGGCAACTTAAAAACGGGTTGTACTGCAGCTCGGCGATATATACCTGCCCAAAGTCCGGGATGCGGACGGGTGTGGATGTCCTCTCGTCTTGGATCAAGGGCCTCACCAATCGAGCTCGGTTGGCCTCGAAGGAATTGCGGAGATCTCTCAGCAGCCTATCAAAGGGATGGCTCCCCTCTGTTTCACTGATCCGAGGAATCGCCGAATCCCGAGAGGGCCCGAAGGAAGCGCCGGCGACCCGCAGGTCTTCGAATGCCGTTCCACGAAAATTGAATTTCGAGAAACTGCCCAATCCCTGAACTCGCGAGCTGGGAATATCGGTCGTGACGACCAGGCAAGCGTGGACAGCCTTGGCGGTGATCACATTCATGACGTTCAAGCCCCGGATGCTTGTCCGTATCATGGTGATGGCAGTGGTTTCTTCCGGGCCGGTCGGTACGCCCTCGATTTGCGTCTCCGCCCGTTCAAACGAGATCCCATTGCAGCTAAAGGACTTGGCCGCAACCGTGCCGGAGCTTCCGACGCCGGCAACGCTCAAGCAGGCTTGAGGTTCGATGATTCTTGGCACTGGTCCATGCAAATGCCCTCCCAAGGCCATGGCCGTCCCCTGGCGGACAAAAAGATTTGGATTCATTTCCTCCCTCCCCAAATAATGTTCTATTGCGACACAGTTTTAGTGCCGGCTTACTTCGAATCGGATTTGTTCGATCAATAGGCGTTTATCCTCGGGATTGACTCCGTAAAGTTTCAAGGTGAAGGTGCCCGGAATTAGTTTAGAGCAGGAAACCAGCGAGTTCAGCGCCATTTGATCGCTGGAGGGCTCATGCGGGATTTCGAAGGAAGAGCCGGAGTCGCCGACGAATTGGGCCGCGTAGGACGGGAAATCGTCATCCGGGTGCAGGTCCAACCGCACGGCGACGCGCAGGCAACCCCGAGGCAGCTGTATGACCTGCTCGCCGCCTGGGCTCGCACTTCCCTCGCCTCGGGTGGGCCTCCTGAGCCGATAAGAGTCCAGCGCGTGCGACATGGAAAGCTGCTCGTTTGTGAGCTGCAAGTCGGGGATCACAATAAGGTTCTGGTAGCCGACCAAGAGGACGGCAAAAGTGGCCACAACCAGGGCTGCAGCCGAGATGCGGGGGTGAAGGGCCACCCAATCCAGCATCATGCTCTCCAGAACCGAGCCTCCGTTTTCCTCTTCGTCATCCTCTTCCGCCGCCTCCTCACTCTGGCTGATTTCGCCCCGCGCCTTGAGAATCAAGTCTGCTTGAACGATGCCGGCGCATTTCGGGCAGCCGAACAAATGCTCCTCGAACTCTTCACGTTCCCGATCCGACAGCCCTCCTTGCAGATACTTGGCGACTGTACCGGCTCTTTTCACTTCTTCATGAGTCATTGCAGGATCCCTCTCGAAGGGGACTCCTCCCGCACATCCCCGATTGTCGTTGCTGCCAAAACAGCGATTATCGCTTTCATTGATCCACCTTCCCTTTTCCCGCCCCCGCAGTGACCGCTGCCTAATCCGGCCTGTTGCGCATCATGTCCAGCAAATCGCCCAAGACCCCCATTTGCTCCGCCTTGCGCGCAAAAGCCTTCAGGGCGCGGTGGTGCAGGACGCGGGAGTTGACAGCAGAAATCTTCCATTTGAGGCACAATGCTTTTCGGTCCAGGCCTTGAACGTAACAGTCACTCAAAAACTCGCGGTAACGCGGCCTAAGCAGACTCAAGATCCGGTCGCATTGCTGCCGGAACTCCCCGTTCCAAAGCTGCCTTTCCGGGGAATAATCCTCCGAATGAGCCTCCACGTCGGGTTGGGCGGCGGGTTTGCCGGAAGGCCCGAAATGCTTGCGCCCTTGGCGGCGGTAGTGAGCGATCACATTCCTGGCCGTGGCGTGCACAAAGGCACCCAGCTTTTGAGGATCGTCCAGGCCCTGATTGGCTTTTATCGCCTGCAGAACCCGAATCAGCGTTTCTTGAGAGATCTCCTCGGCATCCTCCCACGAAAGGCCTCCCGCCAGGGCTTTTGCTTTGACCAACACACTATAATGTCCGAAAAACCCTTTAGTCGCCTCAGATTCCTCAGCCAAGAGCCGTTGGATGAAATCGTTGCCCGCGTACTCCATCAACCGCGATAACCTCCCGCTTGGCGACGAGCGGATGGATTTAGGTGCCCAACGAACGGCTCCCGCATTGCCCTTAACCCGTGTCTCTCGGAGCCGGAACGATGGACGGATCATACGCGAGATCAATGCGCCGGACAACTCTCCCAGACAATTATTGCGACCCATCCCATTACGGCCTGTACTGCTGCCCGGACCCAAGCCCGGCCGGGCAGGCTGGCAAGCCATTGAGCGGATGTCTGCCCATGCCGCCGGCTCGAAGCCTGCCGGCGTCGGCCCAGCCATCCCAACCAGTCGGAGGTAAAATCGCATCAGGACAAGTTTGACCTTTTTCAAAGCGGATTCCTCGGCAAGACAAAATGGCGAATCTCAGTTGTCAATCCGAGACCGGCGCCACTGTGGATGAACTGCTTTGCGGCCCGAATCAGAGCCTGCCTCTCGCCATCTCTCTGGGCCTCAGCAAGTCAAGTGTTACAGTTTTGAGCGAGAAAAACTTGGGGGGAAATCCGCAGAGGACGCAGAGAGGGGACTCGGAGAGCGCTGAGAAGCGAACCAAGCCTGTGAGGCTGTAAGGTGCGGCGGTTCTTGCACAGCCTCACATTCAGATGCGGGTCTGGCTGCCAAACACAGCCCGGCCGGGAAAAGCCTGTCACGTGGCTTCCATCGCTTCCAGCCGATTCTACTCAAGTGAGCAGTATTGGCCCTGATGCGGTCTCTGCCTCCCTTTCAAGGACGGATCTCCACCAGGCGCATCATTCCTTGGTCTTCATGATTGAGGATGTGGCAGTGGAAGACGAACTGGCCGATGTAGCGTTTGAAGTAGCTGCGGATTACCGTGTCCTGGCCGTTGCGGATCAGTACGGTGTCCTTCCAGATGCAGCTGTTGGTGGCCTGGCAGTCCCCTTCGATGATCTGGAAGGGATTGACGTGGATGTGAAAGGGATGGTTCTGGTCCTGGGAAGTGATGGTCCACTCTTCGCTGCTGCCCAGCTTCATGCAAAATCCGATGTCCTGCGCATTGCAAGGCGACTCATTGGCCATGAACAGGGCGCCGTTGACGTTGAAAAAGTCGTACAGGCTGCGCGGCTGCTGGGCGAAAATGACCTTCCTGTTCTTGGCGATGGGTTCCGGGATCGAGCCCTTGTAGGCGAAAGGGGCCAACTCGGCGGCAGTGGGCAGCTGCCCTGAAACAGGATCCCCCTCCACCACCAGGTAGGCCAGCACCCGTTCCGGCTCGTCCTGGTTCTTGATGCCCGCAGCCCCTACGTTGGCTTGGTCGACCAGCTTGTAGGTACCCTTTTTCCCGGCCTGGATCAGGACGTCAACCCGATAGCCGGGCGCCATGGCGTAAGAGTCGACAGTGTCGAGGCGCCCCGTGTTAAGGCCGTCGTAGGAGTAGATGTGCATCTTGTGGTCCTGCAGGCTGGCGGTGATCATCTCCATGATGCCGGAATGGACAAGGCGCCAGCGCTCCACCTGCCCGGGGCGCATGCGCAGCACCGGGGTCACCTGGCCGTTGACCGTGGTTGGACGGTCGAAGCTGTTGCGCTGCAGCTGTGAGAACTCCTCCAGGATGTTGACCTTCTTGCCCTCCACCTCGCGCTCGTCGAAAGTGATCTGCTGAAAGACGAAAAGGCGCTCTTGTATCTTCTTGCCGGCCATGAACTCGTCGATTGCCCCCTGCACGATGATGGCGCCGCCCATTCCGCTGCTCATCTGGATGGCCGCTGAGCCGTGCTTGTGGGGGTGGTAGAAAAAGGTTCCCGCAGGATGGTCGGCGGGAATATAGTACTCGTACTGAAAGTCGCTGCCCGGTTCGAACTCGATGAGCACGTTGTCGCTGTTTCCGGAAGGCGAGACGTGCAGGCCGTGGGTGTGCAGGTTGGTGACGTTGAAGCCGTGGGGGCAGTTCATCCCCCGGCTGGCGCAATCGGTCTTCTTCTCGATCGTGCAGTATCCGTCGCTGAGGTTGTTGGACAGGTGGACCCGCAGCACGTCCCCGGCCTTGATTCGCATGGTGGGCCCGGTGAGCAACCCGTTGTAGCTGCGCAAATAGACGTCGGGATGGCCGTCAACCGTCCCCTGGAAGCACTTCACGTCCAACTCGACATTGAGCAGCCCGTCCTGGCTTTGCTTGACGGGCGGCTGCTCAAATTCCGGGCCTTGAGCCGCCAAGAGTGTACAGGTCAGCCATCCGGCCAGCAGAACGGCAGGGATTCTCTTCAGGTTACCGATTTCAGCAGTCATTGATCCTCCTCATAGTCGATGCCAATCCAACGATTTTAGTATGGGATGTTGGATTTGAAAACCCAGGGAGAATTCAAGCCAAGGCGCCAAGGACGCCAATTTCTCTCTTTGCGCTCCTTGCGGCTTGGCGCGAAGCCCGCTACAGCAGCAAGAATTCCAGCAAGGCCAGAGTGCCCATGCCGCCGAATGGAATCAGGGCGGCCCTCAACAAGGGGTTGTCAGCCAGGGACGAAAAGGCGCCCTGGCGGATGGAGTCGATGTCGTCCTGGCAGCGCTGCAGGATCTTGAGGCGTGGGCCGGAATCGGACTGCCCCTGAGCTTCCATGGTCTTGACGTTCAAGCGTTGGACGGCTTGCTGCCGTGCCGATATCGCCGAACGGCGCATCATGAAAAGAGGCAGCCCGGCCAGCGCCATGGCGCCTAGAAAGATCAGCGCTTCTTGGGGCCGGATGACCCAATTGTCGAACACGGGGTGATGGGCCACCCCATAGAGCAGCAGCAAGATGAATGGGAAGTAAATGAAACTGCCGATCGTCTTGGTGTGGCGGCCTATGAATTGCACATCCAGCCATTCATTGATCAGTTCGCCCGTGTAGCTCTCTTCCGGCCAGCCTTTCTTGGAATAGGCGGCGACGGTCGCTTTCGGCCACAGGCTTTCGCGGCCGGCCAGCTTGTAGGTGAACAGGCTGGTGAAGAATGTCACGTCACAGACCAGCACCAGAAGAATGCCAATGGCCAGCAAGGCTGTCATCATCAGCCCCTGGTCCACCCACAGGCTCAATTCGCCTCGGAATGGCCGGACGGGCGCCCAGTGGAAGATCAGCCCCGTAACGGGCAGGACCAACACAGCGTAGAGCATCAGGCGCAAAGTGACTGCCCCTGGAGAGGTGCGCCGAAGGTAGTCCTGCCAGAGGCTCCGCACGTCGGTGCGGCTCCATCGGTGAACGGGATTGTCTTGGGCTGCGCTGGCGTAAGTCCCCAAAAGGCGGCATTCTGTCAGGACTTGCTGCTTGAATTCCCGCCAACAGAATCGGATTCGATCGGACAGGCTCTCAGGGAGTTTCAGCCTGAGGTCCGCCCGCCGCCATCCTTCCGGCCTGACATTGAAAAAGGTCATGTCCATCTTCAGCTTTGAGACCTCGAATTCCTTGAAGAGCCAGATGGCGAACTCGATGGCCAGCATGATCATCAGCAGGAGCAGGAACTGGCTGGGCCACAGGCTGACACCCTCGAAAACTGCCCACACTTCGCCGTTGCGGCTCTTCAGGTCCGAAATGGCCAATAAAGTCAATACGGCAAAAGGAAGCAGCCTGAGCAGCAGCCAGCCCAGGCAGAGCGAGACGACTCGCGCCAGCTTACGCAGCAGCAGCAAGCGCAGATTGCCGTTTGACTTTTCCTCTCGCTTTTTCTCGGTCAAGTCGCGCCGCAGACGACGCATGTCGAGCCGCAGCAGACTGATCCCAATAGAAATCATTAAAATGGCCAACGCAAAAAAGGGGCTTGTGCCTTCCTGCTCCCCGTTTTCTTGGGGATTGAGCAAAATGCCGCCCTTGCGGCCCACCTCATAGATGCGGGGATGGCTGGGCGTGGCGCCAACCTCGATTTCCGAAGGGTTCAAAGCCGCCAACACCGCCAAGAAAACACTGCTCTGATAGCTGTCCCGAAACAGCGGCACATGGCGCACCCGCCGAGGCTCACCCGTTTGGTCACCCGTTCCCAAAAAGGCGGCAAAACGGTCTTCCATCGTCTCGGTGTTTTGCTGGTCCCGCATCGGCGCCAACGCCTTGTCCTTGCCCAGCCCCAGGCTGAAGTGGGTGGCGACGAGGAGGTTGCGGGCCGAGTCATATTCGCTGGGATGAAGCAGTCGGACATCCAGGTCGGTGGTAAAGAAAAGGGTGTCGCTAAATGTGGCGCGCAGGGCGCGCAGGATGAGAAGCTTGTCGTAAACGTCGGTACCCGTGACTCCAATGGCACGGATGCTCTCAGGGTCATGGTTGGCCTTCAGAAGCTGCTCCAGCCGCCGCAAGTAGTCATATTGGGAACGGCCCTCAGGGCGTTCGATCTGGGAAATGTTCAAGACGCCCGACGAGGTGTCCTCTGCATCTGCCTTCGAGCCCGCCTTGTCCTTTTTCTTGGTGCCGGGGATCTGACCGTCGATGCCGCGCAGGTAGGTGTACTCATGGATGTAGCGGAGCTGAACGTTTTGGAACACTGACCGAAAGGTCTCTGGAAACGTCCGGCCATAGACCGTATCCATTTCGGTGATGAGCACAATTTGACTCTCTTCGGAAGGCGTCACGCCGCGAAGCTTCAACTCGTCCTTGAGCAGCCAGCACAAGTCCAGGTCGCCGCCGATGGATGGCTGCAGTCGGATTTCGTAGGGCAGTTGGAACCGATCCGCAGACTGGTCCCAAGTGGTGGCCCTGGCCGAGTTCAGTCGCGCTCGGGCCAAAAGGCAGGCCTTTTGGCTGCTGCAATCTTCTTCCGGAGGCGGCACCAGGTAGGGCTTGAAACCGGTCGAGTTGGAAGGGCCGATCACTTCGACGCACAATCCAGCCTCATCCTCACATGGCCTCACGGGGTCGGCATGCAGTGCATGCATTACTTTGTGAAGGCCCTTCAGAAAAGGTGTGCCCAAAAATTCTTCATCCACCCATAACAGCAAGACTTGATCGTAGGCATCCGCATTACTGGCCCCGGCAGGCGGTTCGTAAAAGTGCCATTCGAAGGGCACCAGCCAACCGGCCGGGATTTGGTGATTCGATTCTTCTTGCCGATCGGAGGCCGGAACCGAAAATGCTTCGATCGTTTCGGCGCCCTGGGGCGCGTAGCCCGAGGCCACCAATGCACTCAGGACCGCATAGCGGAAGCGCAGGCGGATTTCGTGGCTTTCCGAGTAGGGAGTGCCGGGAATCAAGACAGGAAGGATCAGTGTACGACGATTGTCATTGAGGCGATGCTGCAGATTCTCTTTGCTTCTCCTGAGCTGAGCTTCAGCTTCGAGGGTGGAGGGTTTCCAGTTCCAGACTGCCTGCAGGGGATCCTGCCAAAGACGGGCCGGAATCTGGCCAAGGTCCTGTAAAGGCCTGCCGGGCACCTCAGGCCGCGCACTGTCCAGCGATGGGGGCAAATAGTAAACCCCCACAGCCACGGCAGCCACCAGCAGGAAACTGGGGAGAGCCAACATAACGTCTCGTTGATTGATGTTCAAGCACCCTCCAGTTCTCAGCAAAGGGCAAGGAGTTTGTGGGCAAAGCGCGAGCCTTTTTGTTTAAGTCCGCCCATCTTAACGGAAGGTTCAAATAGATGCCTTCAGGCGGGGATCATTCTTTTTTCATGCGATTGAAGGCCTCGGCCAAGGCAGTCCCAGCAAGCGGGCGGGCGGGGCGTCGCTGAGGCTTTCGGCTGCGGCGCGATTTCGGGCGGGCGCCTTTGGCGCGAGGCCTGCCGCCGGAACCTTGAGCACCCTCCTGCGCAGCCTGCAGGCGCATGGTAAGGGCGATTCGGTGCCGGTCCAGGTCCACGCTCATGACCTTGACCTGGACGAGGTCGCCCGCCTTGACCACCTGGCGCGGATCCTGCACGAATCGGTCGGAAAGCTGGGAAATATGCACCAGGCCGTCCTGATGGACTCCCACGTCCACGAAAGCGCCGAAGTTGGTGACGTTGCTGATGACCCCTTCCAGCACCATTCCCGGCTCGAGGTCCGAAATCTCCTCAACTCCCTCCTTGAAGCTGGCCGTCTTGAACTCGGGACGGGGGTCGCGGCCCGGCTTTTCCAGTTCGGCGAGGATGTCTTGGACAGTAGGCTCGCCGAATTGCCGGTCGGCAAAGTCATTGGGTTGCAAATTGCCCAGCAGGACGGCGTTGCCGATCAGCTCTTTGATCCCCTTGCCGGTGGCCCGGATGATCCGTTCCACAACGGGATAGGCCTCCGGATGAACGGCTGAGGCGTCCAGGGGATTGTCGCCGTTGGTGATGCGCAAAAAGCCGGCCGACTGCTCGAAGGTGCGGGCGCCCATGCGGGGAACCTTGAAAAGCTCCCGGCGGTTGGGGAAGGGGCCGTTGCCGTTACGATACTCCACGATCTTTTCCGCCACGCCTTGGTTGAGGCCCGAGACATGCGACAGCAAGGGCGCCGAGGCCGTATTGACGTCCACCCCCACGGCATTGACGCAATCTTCCACCACTGCGTCCAGGGCCCGGGCCAGCCGGGACTGGTTGACATCGTGCTGGTATTGGCCCACTCCGATTGACTTGGGGTCGATCTTGACCAGCTCGGCCAAGGGATCCTGCAGTCGCCGGGCAATGGAAACCGCGCCGCGCAGCGAGACGTCCAGATCGGGGAACTCCTGGCTGGCCGCCTTTGAGGCCGAATAAACCGAAGCGCCGGCCTCGGAGACGACCAGCTTGGTGAGCTTCAGATGGGGGGTCTCCCCGGCCAGCTCTCCCGCCAGCCTGTCGGTTTCGCGCGAAGCCGTGCCGTTGCCGATGGCGATCAGGCCCACCTGATGGCGCTCGCACAGGTCGGCCAGAATCTTCTTGGACTCTTGCCAGCGCTTTTGGGGCGGATGGGGATAGACAGCGGTCGTTTCAAGCAGCTTGCCGGTGGGATCGACCACCGCCGCCTTGACTCCCGTCCGGTAGCCCGGATCGAGTCCCATGGTGGCTCTATGGCCCGCAGGCGCAGCCATGAGCAGATCGCGCAGGTTGTTGCCGAAGACGCGGATGGCCTCTTCTTCGGCGGCTTCCCGAAGCCGGGATTGCAGCTCGCTTTCCAGGTGAGTGAAGATCTTGACCTGCCAGGCCTGCTGAGCGCAATCGGCAAGCCAGGCGTCGGCGGGGCGCCCCAAGTCCTGGATCTTGAATCGCCGAGCCACCCGCTTAATGCAGTGTCGAAGCGCTATCTCCTGCTCAGACTCGGCAAAGACCAGGGAGAGCCGCAGGACACCTTCCTTGCGCCCCCGGAACAAAGCCAAGGCACGATGGGAGGGGATGCGGCGCAGGCCTTCGGTATAGTCGAAATAGTCTGAAAATTTTGCGCCCTCTTCTTCCTTGCCTTTGATAAGGAGCGATCGCAGACCGGCCTTTTGCCGCACGAAACGGCGCAATTCCCCGACCAGGTCGGCATCTTCAGAAAACTCCTCCATCAAGATCTGGCGGGCGCCCTCCAACGCCGCCTCAACATCCGTCACGCCTTTTTCCTCGCCTACGAAGGCGGCTGCCTCCTGTTCGGGTTTCAGCGAGGGATTCCGCAGCAGCGCGTGAGCCAGCGGTTCCAGCCCGGCCTCGCGGGCGATCCGGGCCTTGGTGCGGCGCTTGGGCTTGTAGGGCAGGTAGAGGTCTTCCAGGCGCACTTTGGTGTCGGCCTCAACGATAACCGTCTTCAGCTCGGGCGTCAGCCTGCCTTGCTCCTCGATGCTCTTGAGGATCACTTGGCGGCGTTCCTCCAGCTCGCGCAGGTAGCGCAGGCGTTCTTCCAGAGTGCGCAGCTGGGCATCGTCCAAGCCATTCGTGGCCTCCTTGCGGTAGCGGGCCACAAAAGGCACCGTGGCCCCTTCGTCCAGCAGCTGGATGGCTGCCGTGACCTGGTACTCCTGCACGGATAACTCTTCAGCGATTTGCTGTGTGATGGGCTTCATCGTCTTCCTTCGGGACCGTTCGAGAACTCGGGCCAGATTGTAAGCCATGGCAAAGCTGGTTGCCCAGCCCATGCCGCAGCCGGATTTCGCGCAAAGCCGCCAAGGACGCAAAGTCAAGAAAGGGGAACCTTGGTCAGCAGGCATTGCGGACTCTTTGCGCCTTTGTTCGCAAGCTCACTATGCCGCTTCGCTCGAAGGCGGCTTTGCGCGAGATCCCCGAGGCCTCCAGCCCTGCAATCAGGCGTTTGCCACGCCATCTCGCACGAAATCGGCCAGCGGCTGGAAAGAAGGGCACTTCTGTTGAATCTTGTCCAGATCGAGATGGCGGGCGACCTGCGGATTGTGGATGGCGTGTATGTAGCGGGGGCGATGACGAGCATCCCGGCTCAGCTTTTCCAAGTGCTGCTTGGGCTTGCGGATCCCCTCGGGATTCGGCACTGGGTCCGGCTTCCAGCCCGAAAACAGCCTTTGAGCAGCAGCGATGTCGGCCAAAATCCAGGCTTCCATCGCCTGGACGGGAACGACGATGCAGCACAGGGGCGAGATGATGGCGGACGGCCGAACGATGCGTTCAAGCACCTCCTGGTGCCGCCGGAAAGGCTCTTCGTTGTCAGCGTCGTAGCAAACCAGAAAGCGCGAGCATCCCAGCCCTTGGAAGAGCCGAAACTGGCGGGCACCTTTCTTGAGCATTTCTCCGCATCCGGTAAAGCCCTTGCCCTTGATGGGGACTGAATCGTCCGAAGACAACCGGCGGATCAGGACTTTGAGAGTGTCCACATCGGATCGGTCCTCGCCGATAATCCCGTACAAGGCCGCTATCCCCCTTGCACCGTTTCCAGGAAATCGGAAAGGGATCCTTCCAGGCGCAGAAACGACTCCGCAGCCACCAACTCCTCTTCCGCCAAAGAGCGGACCTGTGTCTTGCCGTCCTGCATGGTGACCAGCCGGATCTCGTCCGGCGACATCAAATCAAAGACCATGGGGGAGTGGCTTGTCACGATGAACTGGGAAGAATCGCTGTGAGAGCGGAGGACCGCGATCAACTTATGGAGCAGTGCCGGGTGGACGCTGTCCTCGGGCTGCTCCAGCAATATAACGGTGCTCTGATCATAGAGGATCGAAACCAGAATGCGGAGAATCCTTCTTGTCCCGTGCGAAAGCTCCTTAAACCAATACGAACCCTTCCCGCTTTCGGCGGGAAAAGGGGAGGGCCTGAACTTGATTCCGGCGAGCGGTGGATCACTAAAAACTATGCTCTCGATCTCCTCAATAATCCCAAGTCCATCCGATCCGACCAGCTGCTTCAGCTCATCAAACTCATCGGGCCTTTCCTTGGAGATCTCCCACAGCCGCATTACGACCGAGAAGCCTTGTTCAGGAGTCCCGGCACGATCAGAGAGCCAACGCTGGTAATCCTGTTCCTCAATCAGAGTGTTGGCATCAGGGCCTTGCTCAGGCTCGCTGGGCTCATCCATCGGATAGTAGCGAACAGTCTGCAGGAACTGCACAACTTTACGGACCAGGGATATGGAGGGTCCATGAGGCACAAGAGAGAGGATGGCAGGCAGCATAGGTGTAATGTGCCCGATCTGAATTCCTCGGTGGCCTGGCCATAACTGAATTTTATTCCCGTTGCGTCTGATAAGCGGATTCCACTCATCGCCTTCACTGCCCTCCCACAGATCCTCCTGTAAGGAGCCTTCGGACCATTCATTCACATCGTGTGTGCTCATGATGCTTCTTGGCCCGCGGAGAATTCTATAACGATACTCGTTTCCCCCTAACTGGAACTCAAAGACAACTTCGCAGTCTTTTGGAAGGTGTATGCGCTTGATCGTAACTGCTGTCCTTGCGGCCAGTTCGATGGCCCTCAGAGTATTGGTCTTACCAGCGCCATTGGGTCCGACGAGGAGGGTCAAGGGTCGTAAGTCGCATATTTCGACATCTGAGCAACTGCGAAAGTTTTGAATTCGAACTCGGGTCAGCATCTCGATCAGCCGATTTCAGGAATCAGTTCCTCATATTTCCTTCGGCATCATAGCATGGCACGGTCTTGCAGAATCATTGGGCCTCTGCGGCTCGTTCGCAAGCTTATTGTCTCAGAACTTCTGATCCGCATTGACCCACAGATTCCTCAAAGTCCTGTTAATGTAGCCCGATAGCCTGACTGGAGGGAAGGCTTTGGCAATTTCTGCAAAGAATTTGGGCTGATCACCTCTTGTCCCTGAAGGGGACGCATTCGCCAGCCCAGGGCAAGCCTGGACGAGCTCCGCGAGGCCCAGGCGCCACCCTGGGTTATCGGCGGCCCCAGGCTCCGGAACCCTGAACAGGGTGAGATAAGCCAGCGCCGACGCCGGCCTCGAAGCTCCCGGAGTTGCAGCGTTTATCTCTCCCTTTCAGGGATCATTCAGAGCGTTTGGATGCAACCCAGGGGTTCGCCCCGGCCTCGCTGGGGCTCGTCCGCGGCTGCACCCTGGGCTGGCGAATTTCTCCCCTTTGGGGAATTGGAAGTTGCCGACTTTGAGCTCATGCAAATTCCTTCGGGTCAGGAGTTCCGTATTTATGCCGCTTCGCCAGAGAAGGTCGATCAGCCTGCGGGGCGGACGCCCGCTGATCACCTTGCGGGACGAGCTGAGCGGCCTGCACAAGC
>JANQFM010000341.1 GCA_028277865.1 Acidobacteriota bacterium | reverse complement strand
AGCAAAACCAAAACCGATTGGGAGGAGGGACCCTTATGATTCGAGCGGAGTCTTCGAAAGCTGCTAACCCGGAGCCACGAAGGTGGGGCCGCTGGTTGGCTGCCGCAGCAGGAATATCCCTGGGCGTAGTGCTATGGGAATATTTCCTGAATGCTTTCCTCAATACAGGCGTGGACTGGAACCTGGTGGGCGTCGGTGCCCACATGGGGCTGGACTTGGCGCTGGTATTGCCGGTTGTTGCACTGGCGCTGGCAGCCGGGGTCTACCTGGCTCGCCGATCGGGCCTGCAGCCGCGCAGTTCGGCCGGCTTTTTAGGCGTAGTCGGTGTGGTCGCGTTGCTGGCGCTGGCCTTCATGCTGCCTGTGGCCAGCACCCGGGATGTGCTGCACGAATGGATGGGCCAAACCTACGGCCTTTCCCTGGCCGAAGTGCAAACGACCGTGGTCCGCTCGGATCTGACCGTCCAGGAATCGACTCAGCTCTGTTCCTTCGGTTCGGTGAGAAATCCCGGTTTGGCGCGCAATCAGGGCTGGACGCTGACAATCGCCGCCCGGCTGGTCGCCGGGGGCCGGGATGCCCTCATCCAGTTGGTGGCCCTGCTGCCCTTGCTGGCGCTTGCTTTGGCGGGCCTGTATCGCCGCCGCTTGCCGCGCTGGAACCGTGCGCCCATCGCCGCATTGCTGCCGAATCGCCGCAATCTGCTTCGCTGGGGATCTGTGGCAGCACTCGGATTGGTGGCCTTTTTCCTGTTTGTGCCCAATGACGAGGCCACTCAGGCCTCGGTCGCCCTGCCGCCTGCCGCCAATGGGTTCAACGCCTGCACCGATGGCGGCCCCGTCAAGGAGTACGACGTTTCGGCCATCGACGTGACCATCACCCTCAACCGCTGGGGCGATCACGTCAGGGGCGCCTTCATGTACGCCCTGGACGCCAACATCGAAGCCATCCGCGACTTCGAGCAGGCTCTTGACGACGACCGGCTGAAGCCGGAGGGGCTTGATGTGACCCGGGTCAGCTTCGGCCTGCGCAAGGACCTCATCCAGCCGCTGGTCATCCGGGCCAACCTGGGCGAGTGCCTGCGCATCAACTTCACCAATCGCCTGGCGGAGAACCGTCCGGCCTCGCTGCACATCCTGGGCCTGCCCCACACGGCTGAAAACGCCGGAAGCGCAGTGGGCAACAACCCGGACAGCATGGCTCCGCCGAACGGGACGGTGACCTACGAGATCCCTCTTCCGCTCGATCTGGACGCCGAGCGCGCCTACTACTTCCACGACCACGGCGCAGGGCGTAGACGCCAGAACATGGGCCTTTTCGGCGCCATCGTGGCCGAGCCTCCGGGCGCCACCTACCTGGATGTCGAGACCGGTGAGCCCTTGGATACTGAAACGGGCAGCAATTGGGAGGCCATCATCATCGATCCCAATTGGGAAGGCCGCCCGGACGGCAAGAGCTTCCGCGAGTTTGTGATCTTCTACCATGAGATCGGCAACGAAGCCTTCAGCGACATCCGCGACAAGGAAGACTTCAAGATGCCCCTGGTGGACGAGCTGGCGGGCGTCTACCGCCCGGCTGCCCGGGCCCTGAACTACCGCAGCGAGCCCTTCCGCCGCCGCATCGCCTTCGACAAGGACGTCAACAAAGACTTGGCCGGCAACGGCAAGGCTCTGGGCTACGCCTCCTATCCCTTCGGCGACCCGCCCACCCCCATCCCGCGCTCCTACCTGGGCGAGGGCGTCAAGACGCGCCTGTTGCATGGAGGCAGCGAAGTCTTCCACGTGCATCACCTCCACGGCGGAGGCGACCGCTGGCGACGCAATCCCAATGCCGACCCCAACAACGACTTCTGGAAAGGCCTGACCAAGATCCCCGATCAGAAGATCACATCCATCCATCTCGACTCGCAGTCGATCGGCCCTGGCACCAGCTACAACCTGGAGCATGAGTGCGGTGCGGGCGGCTGCCAGCAAGGCGTGGGCGAGTACCTCTATCACTGCCACATCGGCCATCACTACATCTCGGGGATGTGGGCCTTTTGGAGGGTCTTCGGAACCGTTCAGACCGAAGAGACCAATGTCAACGGCGTTCCGCTGGCCGTGGTCGACGACCTCTTTCAGGCCGACAACCCCTTCAGCGATACTGAAGCCCCCTCCAATACGCCGCCCGACTTCGGCGTCTCGGCAGGCGCCTTGCTCGGCTTGACGGTGGACGACGGCAAGATCCTGGTGGCTGATGACGCACTCACCGACCCGGACGCCGAAAGAGGCCTGTTGGACTGGATTTCCCATATCCTTCCGCCTCCGGGAGAGCCCCTTGATGCCGTGGACGCCACGGTCTGGAACTGGACCTTCACCGGCGCGGGCGCCGACCTGAAGGTTTGGGGAGAGCCGGAGCAGGTGGATCCCTTCGAGGGATATGCCTCAAGAACGCCGGGCGATCGTCCCGAGGTGCTGTTCAACCCTAAGAACGCACGCTACACCTGGCCGCTTTTCCGGCCCCATGCCGCAGCCCGCCCGCCCTTCACCGCCCGCCACACGGGATCGCCCTGGCTGGGCGAAGAGATGAAGGAGGGACGGATCGACGGCCTGTGCGCCGTCAACGGTGTGCACCCGGCAGTGGACGTGGGACCCAACAGCAAGCGCTTCTATCCGGTCAGCGCCATCACCTTGCCCATTCAGGTGACGCCGACCGACACCGATCCGGACGGCCAGATCTTCGTGCTCAATGAGGACCATCAGGACATCCTGGCCGGCAGGAAGCCGGTTGAACCGCTGGCCATCCGTTCCAACGTAGGCGATTGCGTCGAAATTTTGTTCACCAACCAGATCCCCGACGGGCCGCTCAACAAGGACTTCTCCAAGGTCAACATCCACAGCCACTTCGTGCAGTTTGACACCCAGGCCTCGGACGGCGTGATCACGGGATTCTCCTATGAGCAGTCGGTGCGGCCCTTCCAGAACGAGGATCGGCGGCTGACGGCTTCTGCCGGCCCTGGCGACACCGTCATCCAGGTCAACCACACCAACCGCCTGCGGCCCGGCATCTGGCTGGGCATCGGCTTGGGCGAGGGCGTCACTCCCGACCCCGACCCCAACTTCAAGCATGGCGACCCGCAGCCGCTGCCCATCACCGAGATCCGGCAGATCGTGGACGTCACCGACACCACCATCACGCTGGACGAGCCGCTGGTCAATGACCACGGTACAGGCCAGGCGGTGGGCGTCGAGTTCGTGCGCTACCACTGGTACTCGGATGTCGACTTCGGCACCGTCTTCTATCACACTCACGTGGAGTTCAAGGACTGGGATCACGGCCTTTTCGGCACCCACATCGTGGAGCCCAAAGGGTCGAGCTACCACGATCCGGTGACCGGCGCCTTCGACCGTGCCGGAACCCTGCTTGACATCCGCGTCGATCCAGGCAAGGACGGCGAACCGGTGGCCGACGGAGTCAGCGGCTCTTTTCGAGAGTTCATGCTCTTCTTGCACAACAACAACCCCGTGACGGGCCGATTCACTCGGGGCGGCGGCACCATCAACCTGCGTGCCGAGCCTTGGGACTTGCGCGACGGCGCCGACCCGGCCTACCGCTTCTCCTCGGTGACGCACGGCGATCCGCACACCCAGGAGATCCGGGCCTACCTTGGAGACCCGATCGTCATCCGAGGGGTGGGCTTGGTCGAGCGCGTGGGCGGCGTCCGATTTACCGGCCACCGCTTCCACAAGGAGCGAAACACCAACGCCTCGGATACCCGCGACGCCACCTTCATCGGAATCTCCGAACGCTTTGACGTGTCGCTGGAAGGAGGCGCCGGCGGCCCGGGCGGCTATCCCGGCGACTACCTCTACTACTCCACCCTGGGCAAGGATTTCGAATCCGGCGCCTGGGGCATCCTGAGGGTCTACAACCGCCAACAGGACGATCTCCAGCCTCTTCCTGACCGCAATCCGCCTCGGCCCGGACGGGGATTCCCCTTCCAGACAGTCACAGGCGGGGCGCCGGAATCGTCTGCGGGACCCGGCAACCCCTGCCCGGCCCGGGCGCCCTTGCGCAATTACAAGGTCACCATCACCAACGCGGAAATCCAGTACAACGACTTCACCATCCCGGACTTCCGGGGGGTCGTCTATCGGCCCCGCGGCGAGACCAGCGATTTCGCCCGCACTCCGTTGGTGATTCGCGCCAACCATGGAGAGTGCCTGCAGGTCAGCTTGAAGAACGAGACCAGCGAGCGGGCAGGCTTTTCGTTGGGCGAGCTGCTCTTCAGGCCTCAGCAGTCCTACGGGGCGGCTATCGGCTTCAACCTCGACTCCACGGTGCCGCCAGGCAGGGAACGGACCTACAAGTTCTTCGCCGACGCCGAGTTGGGCACCGTCTTCGCGCTCAACTTTGGGGATGCTGAATCGATCGAGCGGGGCGCCTTCGCCGGCGTCGTGGTCGAGCCGGCAGGCAGCCGCTGGTTCCGGCCGGGCAGCAATGAGCCCTTGCCGGAAGGAGGCTATGGAATCCAGGCCGACATCGCCTACGACGGCGGAACCTTCCGCGAGTTCGTGGCCCTGTTCAACGACCAGGAACTCCAGCTGGGGCAAAATGCCATGCCTTACCCCGAGCTGCCCACCACCTTCACCGGCATCAGCTACTCGGCTGATCCGCTGCGGCTCAGGGACATCCTCAATGCGCCCGCCGATGTTTTCAAGTCCAGCTTGTGGGGCGACCCGCGCCACGTCGTGACGGTGCCGGCCGGCACTCCCTTGGTTTACCGGTTGGCGGTGCCCTGGGGCCACCAGACGCATGTGCCCACCCTGGAAGGCCATCGCTGGCTCTTGGAGCCGGGAATGGTGGGATCCGAGCAGGTGTTCAATGATGTCGTCGTACCGGGCCAGAGCATTGACCTCCCCTTCGTGGGCGGCGCCGGCGGTGACATCGGCGCACCCGGCGACTACCTGTTCCTGGATCGGCGGCAGCCCTTCCTGGAGGCTGGCTTGTGGCACATCCTCCGCGTGACCGACGGCGATGCCGTTGGCGCCGACTCAGTGATTGTGATGGACACCCGAACCGCTCCCGCCAGCGCGGCGGACACGGGCGGTGATGCCAGGGCGGCGGCCAAGGCCAAAGTCCTGGAGCTCGACGGAATTGTGGGCATCCGCCCAGCCGGCGACACAGTCGGTTCGGTGAGCCTGTACGAGGGCGCCGCACTGAACGGCCAATGCTCCGGCGCCTATATCGGCCAAGCCGAGGTCGATACCGGCTCCGGTCGCTGGCAATTCCGCCAAGCGCTCAAGCAGCTGCCCGCCCAGGTCTGCGTCCAGTCCGGGGGCGGAGGCGTCAGGGCCGTCAAGGTCGGCCGCTAGGCTGCCAAAGGATTGGCCCGGGCACCTTCCTGTGTCCGGGCCAACGCTTGTAATGTATACTGGTACCAAGCGCTATCAGCTATGCAGTTGAGAAAGTGAGGAAGCTAACTAATGAAAGGCAACATGAACAAGAAAAACTTTCTGACCAGTTTCCGCTGGATGCTGGGGTTGTCGGCCATTGCCTTTTTGGCTCTGGTCGTAGGAGCCGGTCCGTTTGAGCCGGTCGAGGTCGACTTTCATAACCCCGGAATCTATGAGCCGGTGACCTCCTCCACCGAAAGCCGAGACGTCCGCATCCCCAACACGGACCAGTCGGTCGACGGCAAGGAACAGACAAATATCGAAGGCGAAGTCCTCTTTCAGGACGCTTTCCGAGGCGAATCCAACAGTTTGCTGGGGCACCAGATCAACCGGGTCTCCAGCCCCAACGAAGACATGCGCCTGGCCTTGCTGCGCATCTTCTTCGCAG
Source organism: Acidobacteriota bacterium (assembly GCA_028277865.1). Lineage (GTDB taxonomy): Bacteria > Acidobacteriota > UBA6911 > RPQK01 > DATIPO01 > JANQFM01. The sequence continues at coordinate 6,683 of JANQFM010000341.1, read as the reverse complement.
CCCGCCAGAACAACACGGACGCAATGCAGGCCCAGGCTGCGGAGCTGAAAGATATTCTCTACGGCACCACCCAAGGCCGCATGTACGACGGCTTCGCGATGCTTAACTACAACCGCTGGAAAACACCGGACGTGGTCGGCCCCGAGCACTTTCCGGCCGACGCCATGCCGGAAGAGTACAAGATGAAGCTGGCGGTCGACACGGGGCGGACTTTCGAGAGCCCCTTCGATGGCGCAGAGCGCAGGATCTGGGAAGTCAATATCAACATGCTCTACTACGACGGCCAGATCGACGCGGATACTTTCATGGTGCGCTTTCCCTTTGGGCACCATCCCGACGACGTACTGCATGTCAACTACCGCATCTACTCGCTGGTTCAAGAGGATTTCTCGCCCACCCTGGTGATGCTCGACCGACGCATGACCCAGCGCACCGTCTCGTTCCCCTTCAAGGGACTCGACTCGGTTTGGGTGGCCTTCTTTCCGGGCCAAGTGGTGGACCTGACCGTCAAGTATCCGCCCATCCGCATGATCCGCGGCGTTTACGACTGGGGATGGCGTGTGCATCCGCCCCGCATCCAGTTCATGCAGCCTGTCTATGAAATCCGCAACGCCCACACCAACGAGATCGAGCTGGATCCCCAAGGCAAGAGCTTCGCCATCCGCAACCGCGATGAACTGACCATCGAGACCATCGGCGAAGCCGCGCCTGAAATGAAGATGCTCAGGCTGGTGGAAGCCATCGAAGGCGGCGCCAGTTCCGAAACGGTCGAGAGCTGGATGAACAACCGCGACCAGGGACCGGCCGGCAAGTGGTTTGAGTGGGCCGACCTGGCCACCTTCCAGACCCAGCTTCCGCCCGAGGCCTGGGACATCGTCAAGGCCGAAAACGGCCTGGAGCGGGGCGAGTTCGGCGACCTGCAGATGATCTCGGTCTTCCTGAACAACGAAATGTACGGTGAAGGCCCATTCCTGAACGAGATCAACATCTGGGACCAGAGCGAAGTCTTCCGCATCAAGCTGATCAACCTGGACAACCACACCCACTACTTCCGCAACGTCGATTTCGGCGCCCGCCTCAACGACGACATCCTCAAGTGCTGCGGCGGCGGTCTGACCAGCTTCGAGGTCATGAACTTCAAGCCCAGCTACGGCGCGCCCAAGGTGGCTGAAATGCAATGGCGGGCCGGCTGGGGATTCCGTCCCCACTACGACGTCATCCAGCAGCAGAATGTCTTCACCCGCGGCCAGGACCGCGTCGAGCTCAAGCCTTACACGGGCGGCCAAGGCGGCATTTTCTTCGGCTATCAGTACACCGAGGATTGGCGCGGAGGCGACTTCCGCTTCAACCCCCCGCCCTTCGTGATTCTTGAGGCCGACAACCCCTCGCCCAATCCCTTGCGGGATGTCGACGGCCTGCCAGGCCTTGTCATCGGCCAACGAACCGAAGGCTACGGCAATGCACAGAGCTGCCCTCAGGATCCCTGGCCGGGCTTTTGCGTGGACGACTGGCAACAGTACAACCCCCTGGGCGTGGTCAACTTCCCGCCGCCTCCATTGAGGGGCCGACCGGTCTTGCCGCCCGACGTGGGCAAGTTCCCCGGCGACATCTATCCGGATCAGGCGGTCGAACTTCGCTTCCCGCCCTTCCTGCGCAACCCGGCTCAGAATGATCCGGAGGCGGGCGACATCATTCCGCCCACCGATGTCTGGCGGACCTTCCTGTGGATCAATCCCAACAACGGAAGCCTCTTCATCGATCCCGACGAGCCCGGCAAGGGGCATTGGGCTGACCTGACCTTCAGCCACGGCGCCCCGGTATTTGCCAACGCTTCCTTGGACGCCGGCATCGAGCTGCCGCGTGCTTCGGGGCAGGTCTTCTACCAGTTCGACGACCTCTTCCACGACAACTCCATCTTCTCGCCCCATCCGGTGGCCACCGAAACCGGTTCGGACAGCGATGATCTGGATGCGATCCTGGGAGCCGCAGCCAACCTCACCGGATCCGACCTGACGGTCGATGGTGATTTGGACCTCTACGCCTCCAATGGGGAGTTCGCCCGTTACGTCTCTCTTTTCGACGGCCCGGCCGGCACCAGGGGCTGCACCGGCACCTTGGTCGCCACCGTCGAGTCGGATAGCGACAACGGGAAATTCCGCTTCGAATTCAGCGGCGGCGCTATCGCAGGTGGCCAGACCATCTGCATCCAAAGCGTGATCGGCGGATTCATCGAGGTTGAGGTGCAATAGGCATTGCGCCTCTTTCACCATCCTCACTTTGAAAGTGCCGGCGGGCCATTCGGTTCGCCGGCCTTTTTCTTTTATAATCTTGTGCATGAATGACTCGGGAGGAATTGGAGTGTTGAAAAAGGGAGGCATTTTTCTTGGCTTCATCTTGGTTGCCTGGATCCTGACCAGCCTGGCGGTCGCCGAGGACCGTTTGGGCTGGCACGGCGAGCCTATGCCTGAAGGGCTCAAGCGAGCCGAACAGTCCGGGGAGTACATTTGGAAAAAAGACGACTCGATCATGGTCTACATCCCCCCTGGCCCGTTTTCGATGGGCAGCGAGGAGGGTCCGGGCAATGAAAGGCCTGTTCACCAGGTCTACCTGGACGGCTACTACATCGACAAGTACGAGGTCTCCTGGCGCCAGTGGAAGCTTTCCGGCTTCCCCTATGCCAAGGCCCAGTTCTCCCGCCAGGTCTACCCTGAGGCCCAGGACTGGGGAGTCCTGGACGATCATCCCGTCATGGCGGTGAGCTGGATCTATGCTCAGAAGTACGCCGATTGGGTCGGGAAAAGCCTGCCCAGCGAGGCCCAGTGGGAAAAAGCGGCACGCGGCACCGATCAGCGCCGCTTCCCCTGGGGGGACGAGCCGCCCACCTTTGACCGGGCCTTGTGGGTCGATCACCCCCTGGCCAAGAAAAAGGCCGCGGCCGTCGACTGCTGCCCCTCGGGCGCTTCACCCTATGGCGTCTACAACATGGCCGGCAACGCTTATGAGTGGTGCCTGGACTACTACAGTGGCGACTACTATTCCCGTTCCCCCAAAAGGAATCCGGTCAACCTGAAGCCCAGCAAGTTCCGGGTCTTGCGGGGAGGCGCCTTTGTCCTGGAAGAAGAGGATCTCAGAAGCGCCCTGCGCTACCGCCTGCGCGAAGAGGACCGCGCTCCCTATATCGGCTTCCGCTTGGTCCTGTCCGGTGCAAGCGGAGAGTAGGAATTGGCTGAAGGGGCCGTGTCATGAATTTTGACTCTTGGCTCGATTGCTTCGATTCGCAACCAAGCCCTAAAAAACGAGAATTCAAGGCACGGCCCTGCGAACGCCCAGCGAAGGAGAAGAGTTTGATGCAAAAGCGCACCATCGGATTGGCGTTGGCAGCCTTCCTGCTGCTGGGGGCAGGCTGCAGCAGCCAGGCCAAGGAGTTTCGTGGAGAGGAAATCGCTGAGCCTGCAGAGCTGGAACTGACCGGCAAGAATTGGGACGGCAATGACTTCCAGCTCAGCGATGTGGGGGGCAAGGTCGCAGTAGTCACCTTCGGCTACACTTCCTGCCCGGATGTTTGCCCCATGACTTTGGTCAAGATGAAAGAGCTTTATGCCAGCCTTGGGGATGAGGCCGAAGAGGTGGCGGTGATCTTCGCTTCGGTCGATCCGCACCGCGACAGTGTGGAGAAGATATCCCAGTACGTGCCCAATTTCGATCAGCGCTTTTACGGCCTGCATCTGCCCAACCGGGAACTGGAACGCACCATGGACGCTTTTGACCTGGTGGTTCAATACAGCCAACCCAAAGAGGGTCCGGGCACCGACAGCTTCTACTACGTCGATCACACGGGCAACTTCTTTCTCATCGACCAGAAGGGCCAGCACCGCGTCACCTTGCCTCCCAGCGCGACAGCAATCGATTTGGAGGCCGATATCCGGCAACTGTTGGATCACTGAGAATTGGGCAGGGTCTTGAGTTCTTAGTTATGGGCTCGCTTGACTGATTGGCAGCCAGACTCTTGAAATGCAACGCTCAAGAAACGGCCCCTGATCCCCGCTTCGAGAGGGAATCATGACCGAATCGCAAACCAATGAAAAGTTGAGCCGGGGTGCTCGGAGGAGGCGCCGCCGAGCTGCCCGCAAGGAGCGGGACAAGGCTCTGGCCTGGTGGACTCAGCCCGGTGTATTGACCTTCTTGGCCGTGGTGGCCTTGGCGACACTGGGAATTGCGATGGTGGTTCGGGCCATCGACCGCAGGCCCGTCCAGCAGGCCACCATCGGCGGCCTTTCCCTGCAAATGCTGGAAGCCCGCTGGCTGCTCGACCAGATGGACCATGGCGAGAACTTTCAAAAGCCCTCCACCATGATGCCCGACATGCCCGAGTGGGGAAAGCAGCGCGTCACCCTGGACCTCACCTTCCGCAACGAGGCCTCAAATCCGCAGGTTTATGACGGCCGCGAATTCTTCCTGGTCCCCGAGATCGGGGACGAAGTGATGCCCTACGGCGCAAACGTCGGATCCGCTCGGCTGGCGCCCGGCCAGACCCTCAACGCCGTGATCCACTTCGACTTTGACACCACCCAGCCCCACGGCAAGCTGCGCGTCGCCTGGCGGCGGGCCGGAGAAACCGTTTATTTGCCCGTCCCCGAACCTGCTGAGCACTACCACCTGCGACCGCGCGGCGGGGAAATCTCACTGCCCGCCGACGCCCGATTGCTGCTGCCCATCGGCAAGGCAGACCGGGGTGAAGTGCTCTTTATGGGCCGCTTCGGCTGCTACGCCTGCCACGGTGACCCCAATGTCGCGGGCAGCAACATCATCGGCCCCCATTTGGGCAATATCGGGATCGAAGGAGGAGCGCGCATCGAGGGAGTACCGGCCCACCAGTATATTTATGAGGCGATCCTGGATCCCAACGCCTTCATCGCTCCCGAATGCCAGAACGGGCAGCCCTGCGCCACTCCGACCGCCATGCCCGAATATGCCAGCCTGATGACTCTGGAAAACGCTGCCGACCTGTTGGCTTTCCTCTTGGAGCAAAAGAGGCAGGAAGAGGAAGGGGAATAACCGCAAAGCTTGGAGCGAAGACGCGCAAAGGCGCAAAGGGGCCGGTCGAAGGCCTTCTCAAAGTCCGCTGCGTTCTTCTCTGTGCGCCCTCTGCGGTTTATCCCGGCGGAGAATCCACAAGCATGAATCCAACCAAGCGTCCGCCGCAGGGCCAGGCCGGAGAGGTGATGCGGCTTCGCACGGTGATTCAAGGCGCCGTTCAGGGTGTCGGCTTCCGTCCCTTTGTTTACCGGCTGGCCAACCGGCTGGGCCTCACAGGATATGTTCGCAATTCCCCCGCCGGCGTACTTGTTGAAACGGAAGGGAGCCAAGCCGGCTTGGAAGCTTTTTTGCAGCGTCTGGAGCAGGAGCGCCCCCCCCTGGCTTCGATCCAAAGCCTGGAGCCGAGCTTCCTGGATCCGGTAGGCTACAGCACTTTCGAGATTCAAGCCAGTCAGAAGGCCCAGCATGCCAAAACGGCTTTGGTGCTGCCCGATGTGGCCAGCTGTTCGGACTGCCTGCGCGAAGTCTTTGATCCTGCCGACCGGCGCTACCGCTATCCCTTCACCAATTGCACCAACTGCGGACCCCGCTACAGCATCATCGAGGCGCTTCCCTACGACCGCCCCCAGACCACCATGAAGAGGTTCCCCATGTGCGGGCAGTGCCGGGCCGAGTACGAACAACCCCTCGACCGGCGCTTTCACGCCCAGCCCAATGCCTGTCCCCTCTGCGGCCCGCAATTACAGCTATGGAACCCTTCGGGGGATTGCCTGCACCGATTCGATCGGGCTCTGCAAGAGGCGGCGCGGATTGTCGAGCAGGGTCAAATCGTGGCTGTCAAGGGATTGGGGGGCTTTCACCTGATGGCCGATGCCCGCAACCCGCAGGCCGTCGGCAGGCTGCGCCGACGCAAGCGGCGCGAGGAAAAGCCCCTGGCCCTGATGTTGCCCAGCCTGGAGGCGGTGCGGGACTGTTGCCACGTCTCAGCCCTTGAGCAGCGCCTGCTGCGATCCTCAGAGTCGCCCATCGTCCTGCTGCGTCGGCGAGCCGCTTGCAGCCTGATCGCTCCCCAGGTGGCACCGGGCAATCCCGATTTGGGCGTGATGCTGCCCTGCACTCCCCTGCACCATCTGCTGCTGGCCGAACTGGGCTTTCCCGTGGTGGCCACCAGCGGCAATCTTTCCGAGGAGCCCATCTGCACGGATGAAATCGAAGCCCTGGATCGCCTGGCCGGTATCGCCGACTTTTTCCTGGTCCACGACCGGCCCATCGCCCGCCACGTGGACGACTCGATCGTACGCGTCATGCTGGGCCGCGAACTGGTGCTGCGCCGGGCGCGCGGCTACGCTCCCCTGCCTGTCAGCTTGGAGGCGGAGTTGCCGCCCCTTTTGGCCGTAGGCGGCCACCTGAAAAACACCATCGCCTGTTCGCTGGGCCGCAACGCCTTCATCAGCCAGCACATTGGCGACCTGGAAAGCGCTCCCTCCTTTGACGCCTTTTGCTCAGTGATCGACAGTTTCGAGCGGCTTTATGAGTTCGAGCCTCAGGCAGTGGCCTGCGACATGCACCCCGACTACCGTTCCAGCCTCCACGCCCGCCAATTGGGCAAGCCGCTGTTGCCGGTCCAGCATCACCATGCCCACCTG
>JANQFM010000289.1 GCA_028277865.1 Acidobacteriota bacterium | reverse complement strand
CCTGAGGCAGGTCAGCTACGCCCTGTTCTGCGCGGCCGACGGGCACATGCCCCTGCACTACGAGGTGTACGAGGGCAACCGCCACGACACGCGGCAGTTTGCGCGCATGCTGGGGCGCTTCCACGGCTTCCTCCGCGAGCTGGGCGGCCCGGAGGGCGCCCCCGAGACCACCGTGGTCTTCGACAAGGGCAACAACTCGGCCAAGAACTTCCGCCTGCTCGACGGGCTGGGCCTGCACTTCGTCGGCTCTCTCAAGCTGAGCGAGCACAAGGAGCTGGCCGAGGTGAGCAACAAGGATGCCCGCTTCCGGGAGAGCGGGCTGGAGGGGACGCGCTGCTTCCGCGCCCGCAAGCAGGTGCACGGCAAGGAGCGGGCGCTGGTGGTCACCTGCAACCAGAACCTGTTCCAGGCCCAGTGGCGGACCCTGCAGGCGGACATGGGCAAGGCGCTGGGCAAGCTCGAGGCCCTGCAGCGCAAGCTGCTGGACCGGGCCGAGGGCCTGGTGCGCAAAGGCCGGGCGCCCACGATGGGCTCGGTGAGGCGGCAGTGCGAAAAGATCCTGGCGCGCCAGCACCTGAAGCGCGTGATCCGGCTCGGCATCGAGGAGGGCGCGGGCGGCCTGCCGCGCCTGGAGTACGAGATCGACTCCGAGGCCCTTCACCAGGTCTCGGACACCTATTTGGGCAAGACGATCCTCATCACCAGCCGCGAAGAGTGGGAGGATGCCGCCGTCATCCGGGCCTACCGCAGCCAGTTCGTCATCGAGGGCGTCTTCCGGCAGATGAAGGACCGCAGCATCGGCAGCTGGTGGCCGCTGCACCACTGGACGGACCCCATGATCCGGGTGCACGGGCTGTACTGCACGATCGCCCTGCTGCTGCGGGCCGCGGCCCTGCGGCAGGCCCTCAAGGCGGGGCTGAAGCTGCCCATGAAGCGCTTCCTTTTCGAGCTGGACGGCATCCGGGAAGTCGTCAATGTCTACCCCAAAAAGCGCGGCCAGAAGAAAGCCAAAACACAGACTGTCTTGACCAAAACCTCCGACCTGCAGCAGAAGCTGCTCACCATCCTGAAGGTCGACACGAAAGAAAACGCCAGTTTAGGGTAAGGGCTGCTTCAGAATAAACCTTTGATAGGAAACAAGATACAAGGCTGCTTGCCAATAACTAGGAAACTCGGGCTAGAGCATGTCCCAGAGGCCTTAACAAGAGCTTCCAATCAGTGTGTCTCCAGCCAGCTGAGAAAAGAGGAATGGCGTCTTCACCTGCTTCAGCAGGTTGCCCGAAGGCCTTCAGCCTTTTGGGTCATTAGCCCAGTCCTTCAGGGCTGGGGACTGAGTGCACAGGGCAGATGCCAGCCCGTTCTTCAACGGGCTTTTCCTCCGGGCTTCAGCCTCGTCTCCGGCACGCTCAACGGGAATCAGGCAGCAACGGCCAGGGGCTAACTAAAGCCGGCTGCCGGAAGCCCGTTCGACTGGTGCGGAATCAACCAGGCTCAGAGCCAGGGCAGTTGCCGCAGGCTCTGACCCTTCTGTGTGCCTTCTGAGTCGGTGTGGTACGGGATTCCGTTAGCGTTTTACAGGTTCCACGCTCAGGCTGCCGTCCTGCCCGACTACGAAGACGTGGCTGGCCACAGTGGTCGTCCAGTTGGGGTAGTAGGGATTGGTGTCGTACACCAGCCGGAAGTCCGCTTTGGGAAGCAGTTTGACATCGAGCTTCATTCTCTCCAACTCCTTGCGGACGATGGACTCGATGTCCTTGCGGGAAACAGGCGGGTACTGGACCGGATCCTGCACCCAGGAGGCTTCCTTGAAGCAGCCGTTTTCGGCATCGATCAGTATGACAACGGCCGTCTGGCCGTCCTTGAAGGGGACGGCATAGTAGTCGGCACCCTCGCGGTGGATCATCAAGGGGATGCCGGGCACGGTTTGCTCAAAGCGGCTGCGAAAGCCATCGTCGTATGGCAGCAGCTGCTCCGAAGCGCCCTCCACAGCCGCTTTGACGATGCGCCGGTTGACCTCGTCCACCATGGCCTGGGAGGGCGAACCCGCTCCTCGATAGGCCGCCAGGAGATTCTTGTCCGCTTGGTCGAAGCGGTGCGGCGAAGGCACCAGGCTGAGGTTTTTGTCGGGCTCCGGTTCGGGAGGCTCCAGCACGGCCACAAACTTGCCGTCGAAGGAATCTCCCGTGGTGAGGGCAAAGTAATAGGTGTCCAGGAACTCCTGGGAGGTCTTGTAGCTGTTTTCGCCGATCCCTCCCAGGCTGGCCGGGAAGGGGTCGTTGATCCAGAAACCGAAGACCTCCAGATCGGGAGGCAAGGGAAATGCCGGCTCGCTGGTGTGGATTCCCCGTACCGCCATCCAATTTGAATAGTCCCCGTAGGCCGGGAAAGCGCCGGGGACGTTTCCGGGATGCCCCTGGTTCACAGCGCTGGTCACAGTGAAGTCGACCCACTTGGAGATCTGCTTCAGCATCTCAGCGCCGTCCGGGTCGCTGATGATGGAGAAGTTGTAGCCGACGCCCGGGCGGTTGTTCTGGATGGTCAGCCTCATGCCCCGGCTGTCGAAGAAGAACAGGCCCGGGGTCTCGTTGTTGGCGATCCCTTCGTTGTAAAGCATCTGCTGATCGTCGAAGGTCAATGGAGGCAGCGGGTCCATAGCCTGATCCCACCAGATCCAGTTGAGGACCATCTGGGCCACTGCGGGCCCGGCGTTTTGGTTGAATTCAGGCGGGTCGGCCTCGTAGAAGGGGAAATCCACCAAGTCCCGGAAATACTCATCCAGCACCAAGTCCAATTGGATGCTCTGGGAGGCGATTTCTCCCGCACTCACCACATGATCGGACACATTGATGAAATTGGTGTTGTCCTTGGCGATGAGCCGCAAGGTCTCGCCGGCGTTAACGTCGATGCCGGGATTGAGGACCAGGCTGTAGGCGTTGTTGGTGGTGGAGGCCATGAACTCCAGCTCGCGATCCAGGTTGAAGACCTCAACTGTGAGGACGTTGACCGGATTGGTCATGGCGTCGTCGTAAAAGGCCAGGCCGCTCAATGTCAGCGGCCCCGGAGGCCCGCTGGTGAAGCGGAGCAGCCCCGCGCCGAATTGAAAGTCGAAGCCGGGCGGGCCCAGGTCGTTCATCGAAGCGATGTTGAGCAGTTCGGCTTCCAATTGATCCACGTCGAATGTGGGATTGGCCTGCAGAACGACGGCCGCGATTCCGGCCACGTGCGGGGTGGCCGAGGAGGTTCCGTTGAACCCGCCTGCGCCTGCCGATTCAGTGCTTACATTGGCCACGCTCATCAAATCGGGCTTGAGGATCGAACTGGGCGCCAGGCTGCCTCCCGGACCCAACACCGGCCCTTCCGAACTGTAGGGCTCCTGCAAAACGGTATTGACGTCCACCGCACCCACTGAAAGGACGTTGGGGGAGTCAGCCGGGAATCCCAGGCTGCGTCCGGGGACGAAATCGAACAGAGGGATGTCGGTGAACAGCTGCAGGTTGCGATCGGTCGGAGCGTTGAATCGTTGAATCGCAAAGCCGAAGTTGCTTGTGCCTGCAGGGCAGCCGGGCGAAGTCTGGCCCAAGGAGGTGACCAATAGGATCTCCTCGGGCGTTTGGCCGGGAAGGCCGGATTGGGGGTTGGTGGAAGAGGCGTGCACGATCCAGGTGGGCATTCCGCCCTGAAGGACCAGACGGGTGACCAGGAGGTCATAGTCGTGATTGACGGCGGTCCAGTCGTCCCAATGCAGAGTGGGAAGGAACTGAGCGCCAGCCCCCAGGCAGACGGAGCTTTGCAGCACGACTCCGATGCCGGGCCCGAAGTCGTGAAGCCCCGGCTGGGTAATGGAATCGTTATAGAGGCCGCCCCAGTGATTGTCCCGTTCGTTGCCGGCCGCATTGACCACCAGGACGCCCTGGCTGCGGGCGATTCCCGACCCCTCGGCGATGCTTCCGCAGGGCACCGCGAAATTGGGAGGGCATTCCGATCCGTCCCCCACGCCGTCCAAAGGGGCCCCCAAAGAGACCGAGGCGATGTCCACGCCGTCCGAGGGCGCCTGCAGCAAAGCGGCGTACCAGTCTCCCAGTGTGGTGGTCTCATACACGACGAAATCGGCGCCGGGCGCCATGTCGTAGTTGAGTTCCACCGTGTTGGTGCCGTGATCCGTCACCGTTCCGAAGGCGCCGCCGTTGATGTCCACGATGGTGAGCTGAGCGCCGGAGGGCCAGTCGTTGGTCGCCTGGCGCGCCGCAAAGCCGATGTAGCCGCCGTCGATATTGCCGATCGTGACTCCTGTGCCGTCAAGGCCGGAAGCATGCCACAAATCAGCCATGCTGAGGGCCAGCTCTTCGGTGTCTGTGTCGCCGATGCGTGGTTTCGCCAAGCGGGCCGACCGAATGAAGCGGACGGCGTCATCGGCTTCCAGCTCCTTGAGCCGACTGACAGGCACCCAGGCCTCCACCAGGCTCGGGACGTTGTGGTGGCGCACCTTCATTCCCTTGGCCGTGTACTCGTCGAGCATGCGCTTGGCGTCCTGGCCAGAGCAGCGGATCTCCACCAGGATGAGGTCGCCGTCGATCATCAATTCTCCCTCTGCAAAGTCAGATCGCCACTGTGCGCCTTTGGCGTCGAAGCTGTCCGCAGCACGCTTGATGGCCGAAGCCAGCTTGGGACGCTTATCGGTGGCGGCAGGAAGCTCAAAGCCCGCCCGAGTGCGCTTGGCCGCTTCTTGTTGGGGCGCCGCCCCGACGGTCGCAACTGCGAAGCAAAACAACAAAACCGCAGCCAAAACCCGAATATTCGAATTCATGGCTCCCCCTTTCATGCCGTTTCAACCCGCGAGGGTGATACCTCATATCATTCTGCAACGCGAGTTAAACTCATTTGATAAAACATTTCGAGGACATTATAGATTTGCCAAGAAGAAAATACAATACAATTCTTAATAAGCAGAGAATTTTCGCACATCCAACGCCTTCGAGGGAAGGTACGCATTCGGTTAACCCGTGGGAGGAATCGAGTAGCTTCTCAGGGCCGCCGTCGGGCCTGCCCCGGCGGAGCCCACGACTGGAAAGCTAGAATCGGTTGAGCCAAACAATTGCGCATCCCCTCCCCTCCTTCGGGGCGGCATTCCGCCCCGAAGGAGGGGAGGGGATGCGCAGAGAGTGCGATGAGGTTGCTGGCTCGCGGCCTAGCCAT